>JBBDWO010000030.1 GCA_040902765.1 Acidimicrobiia bacterium
GGCTTGTGGCAAGCCGAAACCTGATGAAGCCAGCGACCTATTCGCGCACCCCCTAACAGACCGGAGATCGACGAGAACCGCTGAGGTCGGTCAGGGCCTGTCGGCGTCGAACACCAGCGCCGTGCCGTCGGAGGAGGCGATGGTGAGCGTCGAGCCGTCGACCGTCACGAGTGGTGAACTCTCGAGGACAGCGACTACGAGGCGCTCCTGATCGGCCACGGCCTCGTCGAGGCAGGCTATCTTGATCAGCCCCAGGGGTCCGAACCCGTTGTCGTCGTCGTAGGTGCCGGAGAACTGGTTGCACCCGGTGTTTCCGGTGACGCTTCCGTCGTCTTCGATGCGGATCCAGGCGTCGGCGGCGGTCGTGCTCGCCGTTTCCCCGTCGATGACGGTCGTCAGGGTCCAGGTGGTGCCCCGGAGCGCCAGGTTGGGTTCGGGCGCCGACGCCCGGTAGAGGAGAGCCCGCTCACCGCTGCTGATGGTCATGGTGGCTCCGTCGATGGCGACTTCGGCGTCGCCGGTAAGGACTGACATCACGAACGCCTCCTGATCGGCGACCGCCCCCATGCACCCGATCAGGGTCTGGAACAGATCACGGAACCCGCCGGTCGTGTCGTAGGAGCCGCCGAACAGGTTGCATCCGTTGCCTCCGCCGACGTGCCCGTCGTCCTCGAAGACGATGAAGGCAGACGCCGCCGCCGCCGCCGACACCGAGTCGCCGTCGACCAGTGACTCCAACCGCCAGTTGGTGCCGATGAGAGCGGCCGGTGGCTCGGGTGGGATCTCGGAGAATCTCAGTTCGACTCCCTCACCCGTGAGTACCAGGTGGTCCTCGTTGTTGAAGGCGGTGTCGATGCGCTGGAGTGCAGCGAGGAACGCTGCTTCCAGTTCCATGACCCCGGCGACACCGCAGTACATCTCGGTGACCGCGATCTCGCTGATGGTCGATCGGGTCCCGGTCTCCACGAGGGTTCCCGAGTAGTGGTTGCAGGCGGCGGTGCCACTGACAGACCCGTCCGAGGCGGTCAGGGTCACGTCGTGACCGTCGACGAGCACGATTGGGCTGCCGTCGACGGTGCCCGACTTCAAACCCCAGGCCCTGTCGCCGAACGGACTGGTGCTCGGCAGGGTCTCCTGGCCGCAGGAGGCGAGGAGGGCGGTGGTGAGCAACGTCGCAGCGACAGTACGAGTGAGGGTGGTCATGCCATTTGGACGGAAAGTCCGGGCTGGTAGTTCCCTCGGATCAGAGCCCGGCGAGGATCTCTGCCCAGTGATCGACGGCGATGAAGTGCCCCTCTCCCTCGAACAGGGTCAGCCGGGCTTTGGGGAGCACCGCCGCCAGTCGCTCAGCCTCTTGAACCGGTACCAGCACATCGTGGGTTCCGTGCCAGAGAGAGACGGGGGTCTCGATGGCGCTCGGATCGTATCCCCTGGCGAGTGCCCAGACCGCCGCCCATCCGTCGGTGAGTCCTCGCGCCCCCTGTCGGGCACCCTCCTCCAACATCACATTGAAGGCGGCCCGAACCTCACCCCGGGCCATCACTGCGGCATCCGGATCTCCCTCGTCGGTCGTGGTGCGCTGGACGATCGCCGTCGGGTCATCGGCATAGAACGCGAACCCGGACTCGACGGTGGCCAACGCCTCGGAGTCCCTCTCGCGAAGCCGCGCGATGAGATCCTCCACTTCCTCGGTTCGTTGGCTCATGACATCGGGGTCGTCTGCCAGTCCGGAACCGGACACGAGTGCTACCGACTCGACCAGGTTCCGGTGGCGGGCAGCGATTGCAAGCGCTACCGGGCCTCCGTCGGACCAGCCGATGATCGGTACCGGCCCGAGTCCGAGGGCCGCCGAGAGTTCGGCGAAGTCGTCGGCGACCTCGTTCAGGTCGTGGAAGAGCGACGGGTCGGAGCGGCCCACTCCCGGGCGGTCGTAGGTGATGAGGCGGATTCCGGCGTCTGCCGTCGCCTGCTCATCCGGGCAGATCAGGCGGGACCCGGGGTTTCCGTGGAGGAGGACCACCGATCGTCCAGAGGGATCGCCAAACTCCGCATGGGCGAGCCGCCGCCCATCTCGGAGGGTGATGATCCCTTCACTATGGGGTTCCGCAGTCGCCACGCTCCTGTCTCCTCTCGCCGTCGATCAGATTGCAGGCTAGGGAGCAGCCCCCTGGTGCGGCCAGTAGGGGCGCACCCGTCGACCGGGTCTGGCCGTGAGCGATGCCGGTATCTTTGGCAGGTGCGCCCTGTGATCACTGCTGCCGAAGTCGCGCGACTCGATGCGTCCGCCGACGCCGCCACTGATGTCCTGATGGAGCGCGCTGGTCTGGCCGTCGCCATCCAGGCGGCGCGTATGGGGGCGACCTACGGATCTCGGGTGGTGGTGCTGGCCGGAGTGGGCAACAACGGTGGTGACGGCTTCGTCGCCGCCCGCCACCTGAAGGAGCGTGGGGTCGACGTGATCGTCCACTGCCTGGCCTTCCCCAAGGGTGAGCCGCTGGTGCACCGGGGCATGGGGATCCGTGCGGCTCGGGCCGGGGTTCCGATCGAGCCGCTGGGGGAGCCGGTGCCCGCCGATCTCGTGATCGACGCCCTCTTCGGGGTCGGCTTCCACGGCACGCTCCCCGAGGTCGTGGAGCCATGGCTAGGGCACCCGGCCCCGGTTCTCGCCGTCGACGTGCCCAGTGGACTCGACGCCACCACCGGTGAGGTCGAGGGTGGAGCGTTTCGTGCCGCCCACACGGTGACCTTCCATGCGTTCAAGACCGGGATGCTGGTGGGCGCAGGGCCCGACCACTGTGGGGTGGTGTCGGTGGCCGACATCGGCCTCACCGGGGAGCGGGCCGATTGGCTCTTGTGTGAGGATGGCGATGCAGCGGTTCCGGCGCGGCCCCGTGCCGCCCACAAGTGGTCGGCAGGATCGGTCGCCGTCGCCGGGGGTTCATCGGGGATCGTCGGTGCCGCCGTGCTCACCGGCTCGGCCGCCTTGTCCTTCGGGGCTGGAGCGGTGCGCGTTCTCGTGCCGGGTGCGTTGCGGTCCGAGGCGGCTTCGATGACGCCGTCACTGATGACGGAGGGTGTCGGGACGGCGACCATGCACGACGACGCGGACGCTGTGCTCGCCGCTGCCGACCGCTTCGACGTCCTCGTCGTCGGCCCCGGGATGGGTGCGAGCGAGGTGGTGGAGGGGATCGTCACCGGTTGGGATGGCGCGCTCGTCATCGACGCCGACGCGCTCCGCGCGGTGACGCCGGATCTTCTCCGGGAACGATCAGGTCCCACCGTGATCACACCTCATGCCGGGGAGTTCGAGGCGTTGGCCGGAGAGCCGGCGAGCCCGGCAGCAGCGGCGCGACTCGCCGAACGAACCGGGGCGGTCGTGGTTCTCAAGGGGAGTCCGACCTTCGTGATGGGTGAAGAGGCCTGGGTGGTGACCAGCGGGGGACCGGAGCTCGCCACGATCGGGACCGGAGACGTGCTGGCCGGTATGGTCGCCGCTCTCCTCGCCCGCGGGATGGACGCGGAGGCGGCGGCACGATCGGCGGCACATCGTCACGGCCGGGCCGCGGCTGCCCTGGCGGCGACCGGTACCGTCACCGCCGGCCATCTCGCCGACGAGATCAGGAGGTTCGCCTGGTGAGGTTGTCGGTCATCGAGGTCGATCTCGCCGCGATCCGCCACAACGTCGTGGTGTTCGCCTCCCTCGTGGCACCGGCGCGGCTCTGCGTGGTGGTCAAGGCTGACGCCTACGGCCACGGCGACGTGCCCGTCGCCGTGGCTGCTGCCGACGCCGGAGCCGACCGGCTCGCGGTGGCACTGGTGTCCGAGGGCATCGGGCTGCGCGAGGCCGGCGTCGAGCTACCGATACTCGTGTTGAGCGAGCCCGCTCCTACCGACGCGGTGGAGTCGGTGCGGTGGCGATTGACCCCCACCGTGTACACGGAGACCTTCATCACGGCCCTCGAGTCGGTCGCTCCGGCAGAATTGGGAGTTCATCTCAAGGTGGACACCGGCATGCACCGGGTGGGCGCGCCGTTCTCGGCTGCTCCCGACCTGGCGCGTCGGATCGCCAGCGGACCCTTGCGCCTCGAGGGACTCTGGACGCACTTCCCGGTTGCCGACGAGGACCCGGCCTTCACCTCCACCCAGGTGCGGGCCCTGCGCGAGGTCGAGGCGCGGCTCGCCGCAGACGGCATCTCACCCGATGTCGTGCACGCCGCCAATACGGCTGCCGCCATCGGCGACCCGGAGTCCCGGCTGGGCATGGTCCGTATCGGGCTGGGGATCTACGGCCTGCTGCCGATCCCCGACGCTGCGGTCGACGTCCACCCGGCAATGCGGGTGGTCAGCGGCGTGGCGCACCTGGCGCGACTCCCCGGCGGTGCCCGTCCCTCCTACGGTCGCCGCCGTCCCCTGGCTCATGAGTCCACGGTGGCGACCGTTCCGATCGGCTATGCCGACGGGGTGCCGAGGCGCCTGTTCGACGCCGGTGGCGAGGTCCTGATCCGCGGCAACCGGTATCCGTTCGCCGGGATGATCACGATGGACCAGTGCGTGGTCGACGTCGGTGACGATCCGGTGGCGGTTGGCGACGAGGTGGTGTTGCTTGGTCGTCAGGGCGATGGCGAGATCACGGCGGAGGAGTGGGCGCAGCGCCTGGGGACCATCGTGTGGGAGGTCGTCTGCGGGTTCGGGCCCCGCCTCCCCCGGCGGTACGTCGGATGACGCTCACGGCGGTTCCCGGTGTTCGCGTGGGCCACTGGACTGATGCGGTCGGGGTGACCGGGGTGACCGTGGTGGAGCTGCCGGAGCCCAACGTGACCACCGTCGAGGTGCGCGGGGCGGCTCCCGGTTCGCGGGAGACCGCATTGCTGGCACCCGGTATGCGGGTCGAGACCGTCCAGGCGATCGTTCTCGCCGGGGGTAGCGCTTTCGGTCTCGCCGCCGCCGACGGCGTTACCAGCGCTCTGGCGGCCGCAGGGAGAGGCCATCCGACGATGGCCGGTCCGGTCCCCATCGTCCCGTCGGCGATCATCTACGACCTGGCCGTGGGGGACCCGACGGCCCGGCCCGGTCCTGCCGAAGGCGCTGCCGCCTACGGGGCGTGCTCCGCCGATCCCGTTCCCATGGGCAGTGTGGGAGCGGGCACCGGCGCCTGTGTGGCCGGTTGGCGGGGTCGGGAGCACCGACGCAAAGGCGGTGTGGGATCGCACGCCGTCACCCATGAGGGGACGACGGTGGGGGCGCTCGTGGTGCTCAACGCCGTCGGCGACGCCTTCAGCCTGGAAGGCAAGTCGCTGACCGGCGGCGACCTGCTGCCCAGGAGCACCCCGGTGATCCCATCCATCGCCGAGAACACGACGCTGGTCGTGATCACCATCGATGCCGCGGTCGACCGCGCCGCTCTCAGCAGGCTCTGTGTACAGGGTCACGACGCCCTGGCCGTCTGCCTTCGCCCGAGTCACACCCGATACGATGGCGATGCCGTCTTCGCGGTGTCCTGTGGCACCCGCGAGGCGGATCTGGATCGTCTGGGGGTGATGGCGTTCGAGGCCGTAGGGCGGTCGATCGAGGCAGCGGTCCGCCAGGCCACGACACTGGGAGGGATCCCGGCCATCGAATCGGAGGAGTCGTCGTGAACGAAGCCGGGCTGGCCGAACTCGCCGCCCTGGCCGAACGCGCCTCGGGATGCGTCGACTGCGGGCTGTCCACCACTCGCACCACGGTCGTGTTCGGCGACGGGTCGCCGGAGGCGGACGTCATGTTCGTCGGCGAGGCGCCCGGGAAGAACGAGGACGAGCAGGGGCTTCCGTTCGTCGGCGCCGCCGGCAAGCTGCTGGACACGCTGCTCGACGAGATCGGGCTGCGGCGGCAAGACGTGTACATCGCCAACGTGATCAAGTGTCGTCCACCGAACAACCGGGATCCCCAGCAGGAGGAGATCGACGCCTGCAAGGGCTACCTGCGGTCCCAGATCGCGCTGATCGACCCGTCTGTAGTGGTGACACTCGGCAACTTCGCCACCAAGCTGCTGCTCAAGCGGGATGTCGGCATCACCCGACTGCGCGGCCAGGTCTACCCATGGTGGAACCGGCAGCTGGTACCCACCTTTCATCCGGCCGCTGCCCTGCGCGGGGGTCAGCGTGTCCTCGACGACATGCGCCACGACTTCGCCCTGGTCCGCGGGGTGCTGGATGAGGAAAGCGACGCGACGACATCGCCCGCCCCCGACACCGCCGACCAGCTGGGCCTGTTCGAATGAGGCGCGATTCGCGATTCGCGATTCTCGGTTCGCAATTCGCGATACCGGAAGCTTGCCCGACGACGCGCTGTCGATCCCGCGAATCGCGAATCACGAATCACGAATTGCGGAGCGAAGCGACCCCATGAGCGTCTCCCTCTTGTGTCCCACCGAGGCCGACACCCGTGCGGCAGGTCGCCGCCTCGCCAGCCTGCTGCGGCCCGGTGATGTCGTACTGCTCGCCGGGGACCTGGGGGCGGGTAAGACGGTGTTCGCCGGTGGGATCGGGGAGGGCCTGGGGGTCGACGAGCCGGTCATCAGCCCCTCCTACATCCTGAGCCGGCGCTACGAGGGGTTCCTGCCGCTGGTGCACGCCGACATCTACCGCCTCGGGTCTTCTGCGGAGATCGACGATCTCGACCTCCTCGGCGACGCCGCCGACGGGGTCCTGGTGGTCGAGTGGGGCCATGCTGCCGAGCAGGTGTTTGGTGACGAGCACCTGATGATCCGTATCGAGGTGGTGGAGGACGGTGCTCGCCGGGTTGACCTCGAGCCGCATGGTCAGTGGCGTTCTCGGCCGCTCGCGGAGATCGTCTCATGAGGATCCTCGCCATCGAGACCGCCACCGCGGCATCGTCCGTCGCCCTCGGTGACGACTCCGGCGTCGTCGCCATGGCGAGCCTCCTCGACGCCCGGGGTCACGTCGAGTTCGTGATCCCTGCGGTCGAGTTCTGTTTCCATCGCGCCGGGTGGGATCCGGGGGAACTCGATGCGGTCGCGGTGGATGTCGGTCCCGGGTTGTTCAGCGGCCTCCGTACGGGCCTGGCGACGGCCCAGGCGATCGCCGGAGCCGTCGGGGTGCCACTGATCCCGGTGGGGTCCCTGGACGCCGTCGCCTTCGACGCCGCCACCGGTCGTCGACGGGTCTGGGCGGTGATCGACGTTCGGCGCGGCGAGGTGGCGGTGTGCCCGTATCGGCCGGTTCCGGGCGGCGTCGTTCGGGATGGGGCGGTCGAGCTGTGCACACCCGACGAGTTCAGAGGGATGCTCCAGGAGGACCGTTCGGACATCCTCGTCGTCGGGGAGCACGCCGCCTTGCCCGAGGGAAGCCTGGTGGGGTTCCACTCCCTCAAGACGGGACGCCCGGAGAACCCGTCGGCCGCCGCAGTCCTGGCGATCGCTCGCACGCGCTTACTCCGCGGCGACGTTCCCCATCCTGAGGAAGTGCGACCCGCCTACCTCCGAGACCCGGACGTGACGATCAACTGGTCCGACTTCAGGTCGGAGGGGCCATGGTCGTGACCGTTGGCACCATCCGCCCGATGACCACCGCCGACGTGGCTGCCGTGGCCGACCTCGAGGGCGCTTCCTTCGACATGCCGTGGCCGCCCGAGGTGTTCTTCGAAGAGTTGTCCGCACCGAGCCGCTGGTACCTGGTGGCCGAGTGCGAGCACGGGGTCACCGCCTACGGCGGGATCATGCTCGTCGACGGCGACGCCCATGTGATGACCATCGCCGTAAGCCCCGATCATCGCCGCAGCGGGGCAGGGTCGCGGATGCTCATGGCACTCATCGACGCTGCGTTGGAGATGGGGGCGAACGCCATCACCCTCGAGGTGGCGGTGTCGAATCGCCCCGCCATCGCCCTGTACGAGGTTTTCGGATTCGAAGCCGTGGGTACCCGGCCGGGGTACTACGGCGGGGAGGACGCCCAGATCATGTGGGTGGTGGAGGCGGATGGTCCGAGCTATCGGGACCTCCTCGACGAGATCCGGGGCAGGTTGTCATGACCGACAGGCCGCTCATCCTGGGCTTCGAGACCTCGTGCGACGAGACCGGGGTCGGCGTCGTCCGGGGCCACGAGGTGCTCGCCAACGTGATCGCCTCCCAGGTGGAGGAGCACGCCCGCTTCGGTGGGGTGGTCCCGGAGGTTGCGGCCCGGGCCCACGTCGAGGCGATCCGATCGCTGACGCACCGGGCGTTGCGCGACGCCGGCGTGCACTCGACCGACCTCGATGCCATCGCCGCCACACGCGGTCCGGGGCTCGCCGGTGCGCTCATGGTCGGATTCGCCTACGGGAAGGCCCTCGCCTGGGCGCTGGAGAGGCCATTCCTTGGTATCGACCACATGGAGGGGCATCTGGTGGCGCCGCGGCTGGAGGACGATCGGTTCGAGCCGCCGGCCGTGGTCCTCCTGGCCTCTGGTGGGCACAGCCAGATCGTCCATGTCGAAGCGTGGGGGCAGTACCGGACGGTCGGGTCGACCATCGACGATGCCGCCGGAGAGGCGCTCGACAAGCTGGCCCGGTTCCTCGGCCTCGGGTACCCGGGTGGACCGGCCATCGACCGCGAGGCTCGCCACGGCGACCCGTCGGCGGTGGCGTTCCCCCGGGCGCTACCGGACCGTCCTTTCGACATGTCGTTCTCGGGTCTCAAGACGGCGGTGATCACCTTCGTGCGGGAGCACCACCGGGCGGGGACCCTGCCCTCGATCGCCGATCTGGCCGCCTCCATCCAGGAGGCCGTCATCGACGTGCTCGTCGACAAGACGATGAACGCCGTCGAGGAGACCGGCGCACTGCGAGTCGCCGGCGGCGGCGGTGTCATGTCCAACAGCAGGCTCAGACAGCGGCTGGGCGAGGCGTGTGAGGAGCGGGGGATCGACCTGCACCTGCCGTCGCCGCTGCTGTGCACCGACAACGGCGCCATGATCGCCAGCGCCGCGGTCCGTCGGTTCCTCGAGGGTGAGCGAACTCCGTGGGATTCGGCGATCGACCCGGGGTTGCGATTGGGCTGAGGTCAGGCTCCAGGCGCCAGCCAGGCGAATTGCGAATCGCGAATCGCAACTTGATATCCCTCCACTCACATCACCTGCTCCCGTCTGGCACTCTCCCCGGGTGATTGCTAGTGTTGGCACTCGGTAGCGACGAGTGCTAGCGCCATGACAGGAGGAATTCGTCGTATGGCAAAGACATCGAAGGGGTTTCGGCTCCAGCCGCTGGGGGACCGGGTTGTCGTCCTCCCCAAGGAGGATTCGGACTCTCGTACGCCGAGCGGCCTCGTCATTCCCGACACCGCCAAGGAGAAGCCGCAGCTCGGCGAGGTACTCGCCGTCGGCCCCGGTGACTTCCAGGACGGTGAGCGGGTCCCGATGGACGTCGAGAAGGGCGACCTGGTCGTCTACTCGAAGTACGGCGGGACTGAGGTCAAGTTCGAAGGGGAGGACTATCTGATCCTCTCATCTCGCGACATCCTCGCGGTCATCCGCTGAGGCCTGAGGAGGAACACGCAATGGCTGCAAAGGATCTGAGATTCAACGAGGAGGCCCGTAGGGGTCTCGAAGCAGGCGTCGACAAGCTGGCGAACGTGATCAAGGTGACGTTGGGCCCCAAGGGCCGCAACGTCGTCCTCGAGAAGAAGTGGGGCTCGCCCACCATCACGAACGACGGTTACACGATCGCCAAGGAAATCGAGCTGGATGACCCGTGGGAGAACATGGGCGCCCAGCTCGCCAAGGAAGTCGCCACCAAGACGAATGACGTCGCCGGTGATGGAACGACCACCGCAACGGTGCTCGCCCAGGTGATGGTCCACGAGGGCCTGCGCAACGTGGCCGCCGGGGCCAACCCGATCGAACTGCGGCGTGGCATCGCCAGCGCCGTCGACAAGGTCGTCGAGTTCATCGCCGAGATCGCCGAGGCGATCAAGGCGACCGACAGCCAGAAGATCGAGTTCGTCGCCTCCAACTCGGCTGCGGACACGGATGTCGGCGAGAAGCTCGCCGAAGCCATGGCCAAGGTCGGCAACGAGGGCGTGATCACGGTCGAGGACAGCCAGACGTTCGGCATCGACCTCGAATTCACCGAGGGCATGCAGTTCGACAAGGGCTACATCTCGCCGTACTTCATCACCGACCCGGATCGCCAGGAGGCGGTCTTGGAGAACCCGTACATCCTGGTGGCCAACCAGAAGATCACCGCGGTGCACGACCTGCTGCCCGTGCTCGAGAAGGTGATGCAGGCGGGCAAGCCGCTCGTCGTCATCGCCGAGGATCTCGAGGGCGAGGCCCTCGCCACGCTCGTGGTCAACCGGTTGCGCGGCACCTTCCAGTCGGTGGCCGTCAAGGCTCCCGGTTTCGGTGAGCGCCGCAAGTCCATGCTCCAGGACATCGCCATCCTCACGGGTGCCACGGTGATCTCGGAGGAGGTCGGGCTCAAGCTCGACGGCGTCACCGTCGACATGCTGGGCAAGGCGCGCAAGGTGGTCGTCACCAAGGACAACACGACCGTCGTCGAGGGATCTGGCTCGAAGGCAGACGTCGGCGCCCGGATCAAGCAGATCCGTCGTGAGATCGAGAACTCGGACTCCGACTGGGATCGCGAGAAGCTCCAGGAGCGTCTGGCCAAGCTGGCCGGCGGTGTAGCCGTCATCAAGGTCGGCGCCGCCACCGAGGTGGAACTCAAGGAAAAGAAGCACCGTATCGAGGACGCCATCCAGGCGACTCGTGCCGCGGTCGAGGAGGGCATCCTCCCGGGCGGCGGTGTGGCGCTCCTACGTGCCCAGGGGGCCATCGACAAGATGCGCGGCGGCACGCCCGACGAGAAGACGGGCCGCGCCATCGTGCGTCGTGCTCTCGAGGAGCCGATGCGCCAGATCGCGTTCAACGCCGGCTACGAGGGTGGCGTGATCGTGGAGAAGGTGCGTGGCCTCACCGGCAACGTCGGCTTCAACGCCGCCAACGGTGAGTACACGGACCTCATCAAGGCCGGGATCCCCGATCCCGCCAAGGTGACCCGTTCCACGCTCCAGAACGCGGCGTCGATCGCCTCGATGCTCATCACCACCGAGGCGCTCATCGCCGAGCGCAAGGAAGACAAGCCCTCGGCCCCGGCCATGCCCGGCGGCGGAGACATGGACTTCTAAGCGCAGCGTTTCGAAACGAACGGTTGAGGGGCGGCCCACGGGTCGCCCCTCAACGCGTCGTTAGTTGCCAGTTGCCAGTTGCCAGTTGCCAGTTGCCGGTCGCCGGTCCCCAGTCTCTTGGGGCGGGGCTCTGGCTGGTGGCTGATGGCTACTCGCCGAGCCACCCCTCTTCGACATACCGTGGCTGCTCGCGGGGGTACTCGTCGTCGAGGAGGGCCCAGAGGGAGTGGTCCACCCATTCGCCGCGGACGAGGACTTCACGGCGCAGGACGCCTTCCTGGACGAAACCGAGTTTTTCGGCGATGCGCTCACTCGCCCGGTTGCCCACCGCGATGCGCAGGGTCACCCGGTGCAGTTCGAGTTCTTCGAAGGCGGCCTGCACCACCCGCGCTCCGGCTTCGGTGGCGATGCCCTGACTGCCGACCGAGGTCCGCACCCAGTATCCGATCTCACCCGACTGCTCGCGACGGGAGGTGTGCCACACCGAGATGTTGCCCAGGTGGCGCTCGGGATCGTCGAGGGGGCGGATCGTCATGTCGAAGGCTCGCCCATCGACCCACGCCGCCGCCGAGTCACGGATGAAACGGAGGGCATCCGCGCGGCGATAGCGGTCGGCTGCCCATGGGAGCCACGGTTCCAGTTGGGACTTGGATTCGGTGACGGCCTCGAGTAGGGAGTCGAGATCGCGCCGACGAAAGGGCCGCAGCTCCAGTCGTGGCGTGTAGCGCGATTGTGCGGCCAGCCGTGAAGGCATAGCGAGAAGTTAGTCAACGCTCAACGCTCAACGCTCAACGCCTTCACGCTCAACGCTCAACGCTCAACGCTCAACGCCAGACTCGTCGAGTACTGCGTTCAGCGTGAAGTGTTGAGCGTCTTCTCCTGCGTTGAGCGTTAGGCGTTGAGCGTCTTCTCTGGCGTTGAGCGTTTTCTCCTGCGTTGAGTGTCTTCTCCTGCGTTGAGCGTTCTTGTCGTATCGTCCTCCCCATGACCGACCTGTGGGCCCCCCTCGCTTCGCTGCCGTCGGTGGCGAGTCCGTCAGGGGTGCGGGCTGCCGTCCTCGTGCCGATCTATGAGGACGACGGGCGGTTGCGGGTCATCATGACGCAACGGCCTGAGGAAATGCGCAGCCATCCGGGCGATGTCGTGTTCCCCGGTGGGATGATCGAACCAGGTGACGCCGACCCGATCGCTTGCGCCATCAGGGAGGCTTCCGAGGAGGTGGGACTCCCGGCCCGCAACGTCATCGAGATCCTGGGCGGTCTCAGCCCGGTGAACACCCGGTCGGTGACGATGAAGATCGTCCCCGTGGTCGCCCGGGTGGAACGCCCCGCCGAACTGGTGCCGCAGCCCGACGAAGTCGCCGCCATCTTCGAGCCGAGCATCGACGAGCTGCTCGACGACGATGCCTGGCGCACCACCGACTGGGGCGGTCGCACCATGTGGTTCTACGAATTCCCCAACGCGGTGCTGTGGGGAGCCACCGCGTTCATGGTGCGAGACCTGTTGGAGTACTTCAGGAACGCGTAGTAACGCTCAACGCAAGAGAAGACGCTCAACGCCTAACGCTCAACGCCAGATCTGGCGAGTCCTGCGTTGAGCGTTGAGCGTTGAGCGTCGGCCCCTTAACGGAGCGCGTCGAACTCCTTCAACAACGCTTTCACACGCTCTTTGATCTCATCCCTGAGCGGGCGGATGTCCTCGAGGGGTAGGCCCGAGGGGTCGTCCAGTTCCCAGTCGCGGTAGACGACGCCGGGGAAGTAGGGACACTCGTCTCCGCAGCCCATGGTGACCACGACGTCGGCGTCGCCGATGACGTCGTCGGTCCACTTCGCTGGCTTCGTCTCCGACATGTCGATGCCGACCTCGAGCATGGCGGCAACCGCACTGGGATTGACATGGGCGCCGGGATCGGACCCACCGGAGAACACCTCTACCCGGTCGCCGCCCAACTCCCGAGCGAACGCCGCAGCCATCTGCGATCGCCCTGCGTTGTGGACGCAAAGGAAGACGATGCGGGGCGTGGCGGTCACAGGCGCGATTGTCCCACGCGCGAGAACGCTTAACGCTCAACGCTCAACGCTCAACGCAAGAGAGGGTGAGTCTGGCGTTGAGCGCTCACCCCCTAAGCGTCTGCAAGGCAACGATGACCGTCTCACTAGGTTCTCCTTGCTACGCGCCCCACCACGCCACGAACAGCGGTGCCAGCGCGATGGCCGGCAGCATGTTCGCCACCCTGACCTGCTTCAGGTCGAGGAGGCGCAGCGCAATGCCGAGCAGCAATATCCCGCCGGCCGTTGCCAGGGCATCGATCATCGGGTCGGTGAGGAGTCCGTCGAGCGCTCCTCCGGCGACGGCCAGGCCGCCCTGGACGACGGCGACGGTCATCGCCGCCAGTGCCACCCCCCACCCGTAGACGGCGGCAAAGGCGATCGAGGCGAATCCGTCGAGCGCCGCCTTCACCAGCAGCATCTCGTGATCTCCGAGCCCGTCGCGGATGGACCCGACGACGGTGAGCGGTCCCACGCAGAACACCAGAGAGGCGAGGACGAAGCCTTCGCTGAACCTCCGCTGGCCGCCTCCGGAGAGGTCTTCGGACGAGACTCGTGATTGGAGGAACCGGCCGAAGCGCTCCAATCCCTGTTCGATCCGCAGGCTCTCTCCCAGGAGCACACCGACGAGGACGGCGGCGATGACGAGCGGGAATTCGCCGGTGGCCATCGTCTCGCGAATCCCGAGTGCGGCGGTGATGAGGCCGAGCGTTGCCATCAGGGTGGTGCGGAACCGCTCGGGGAAGCGACTGCCGGCGACGGCTCCTATGGCACCCCCGACGAGCACGGTCACGACGTTCACCAGGGTGCCGATCGGGAGGCTCATCGTCGTCCCTCCAGGGCTGCCGTCGCCTCGAAGCGCACCCGGAAGTCCTCGTCGACGGCGGCGAGGATCATGGTCTCCTCGCTCGGGCCGATGCCGAGGGCGGCGATCGCCTTTACCGCACGCCAGCGGGTCCACGCGTCGGTGTCGAAGACGGCTTCCTCGAAGAGGGGTCGGAACGCATCGTCCTCCCGGTCGGCTGCGGCATCCACGGCGGCTCGTCGCACCATCCGGGTCGGATCCCGGTAGCCGGTGACGATGGCCGCGGTGGCCACCGCCTCGTCCCCGGACAGCGCCAGGGTGACGACGGCTGCCCGGCGTCGCCTCGGCTCCGACGAGGCGAGCGCCTCGACCAGCGTCTGCTGTTGCGGCTGGTCGTCGGGGTCCATCAGGTGCAGATCCTCGGCGCGGATGGGCGTCGTGTGACGACGTCCCGCCTCCTCGAGCAGCTGTTCCCGGGTGCGAACCGGGGGAGTGCCTGCGTCGCCGATCCAGAACAGCTCGGTGACCCGTTCGAGGACGTCGTCGAGTCGCTCCTCCCAATCGGCCGACGGGCGCAGCCCGACGGTGACGAAGTCACCGGCCACCATCACGTCCGACACGTCCTCGTCGTCCATGAGGGCGCGGACCCGCTCGTCCTCGACGTCCTCGCCTCGGCGATGCCAGACACCCGGGGCGGGGGTCCCGCCGACGGTGAATTTGATCTTGCGGGGATGCGGCGTCTGCTCGGGTCGGACCGGCCCGGAGAACGCCCGTTGGAACAGGGTCGTCATGCTGGGTGGCTCCCCGGTCACGGCCAGGGTGTAGCGGCCGTCGCGGATCCCGTGCTCCAGCGTGAGGCCATGGCCGAGGTCGTGGACCCACCATCCTTCGGAGAGGTGCGGAGTCACCAGGTTGCTGAGCCGCTCGGCGTCGTTCTCATCCCACGGAGCGTGTGAGAAGAACCGCTTGAGTGCTGACTTCAGCGCCACCACCCCCTCGAACGGCAGCTGGACGGCCACCGTCTCCGTGAGGTGCGCCGATGCGGCGGCGACCAATTCCAGTTCGGCGACGGCGGCGCGGGGCTCGGTTCCGGCGGACACTCGGGCATGTTGGCACGATCACGGATGGCAGTCGGCCGCGAAGCGGCCGGTCTACCCTGCGGCCCTCATGGAACGCAAGACCGCTTTTTCCGGCCTGCAGCCCACGGGCAACATCCACGTGGGCAACTACCTGGGTGCCCTGCGCAACTGGGTGCGGCTTCAGGAGGAGTACGACTGCATCTATTGCATCGTCGATCTTCACGCCATCACACAGGACTACGACACCGGCGCATTCGCCAAGGAGCGCCAGGGGGCCGCCAAGGTCCTGATCGCCTGTGGCGTCGACCCCGAGAGGTCGCTGTTCTACTACCAGAGCCAGGTGCCCCAGCACACCGAGCTGGCGTGGATCCTCGGCACGATCACCGGAACCGGTCAGCTCGCTCGCATGACCCAGTACAAGGACAAGGCCGACGACTCGGGCTCCAATCTTGGCCTGTTTGCCTACCCGGTCCTCATGGCCGCCGACATCCTCCTCTACAGGGCGCACGCGGTGCCGGTCGGAGAGGATCAGAAGCAGCACCTGGAGTTGACCCGCGACCTCGCCGAGCGCTTCAACCATCGCTTTGGTGACGAGTTCCCGATCCCCGAGCCGATCATCCCCGAGGTCGGGGCTCGGATCATGTCGCTCCAGGATCCCACCCAGAAGATGTCGAAGTCGGACCCGGACGAGTCGAGCCGCATCCTCGTGCTCGACAGCCCGGACGAGGTCCGCGCCAAGCTGAAGCGGGCCGTCACCGACTCGGAGACCGAGGTCCGGTTGGACTGGGAGAACAAGCCCGGCGTGTCCAATCTGCTCGAGATCATGTCGCTGTTCACCGGCAGGCCGATCGCCGACCTCGAGACCGAGTTCGGGAGGGGCGGATACGGCAAGTTCAAGGAGGCGGTTGCCGAGGCGGTGATCGACGGGCTGGCGCCGATTCGCGCTCGACACCGGGAACTCGCCGACGCCGACGTCGATCGGATCATGCAGCGCGGTGCTCTTGACGCTCGCACCCGAGCCGAAGGCTTCCAACAGCGGGTGCGCAAGCTCGTCGGCCTCTGACCGGTAACCAGCCTCCAGACACCGGCGGCGGTAGTGCGGGTTCTGGAGCGCCAGGGCACGGTCTGCAGGAGGCACACATCGCCGGCGTCACTACATTCCCTGGAGAAGGCGAGGTGCCATGGTGGATTGGCGAGACGAGGATCCCGGTCTCCCGATCAAGCTCGGCCCCGTCTCCAACGGCGAGTTCCTACCGGAGCCGCTCTCACCGACCGTCACCGAGGCTCTGCGCGCGGCGCGGGCGCAGTGTGATCGGGCTGCCGACAGGCTCAGCATCGACCGTCGCGAGTTTCTCAAGATGGCAGCTGCTTCCGCGATCACCCTCTACTTCCTCGACCGTTTCACGTCCAGAGCCGAGGCGCATCCGGGCGGTCGCTTCGTCATACCCCGGGATGCCCTCTGGGAGCCTGCGGCTGCTGAGGTCCGGCTCTCCGGTGACGAATTCATCATGGACGTGCAGGGCCACCTGTTGGAGTACGACCTGAATCCGGCGACCAGGGGCCGCCGCTTTTGGGGAAGCCAGTTTCCACAGGTGAACTGTGGGGACGACGACCCCAGGGCCTGTTTCTCGATGACGCACTTCATGGAGGAGATGTTCCTGCGGTCCGACACGTCGATGGCGGTGGTGTCCGCCTTGCCCATCCACCCGGAAGGGAGCCCGCTGCCGATCGAGGTGATGGACGAGACCCGCCGGGTCGCCCTCGGGCTCAGCCGTGACGACCGGATCCTGCTCCATGCCCAGGCACTACCCCAGGTGGGCAACATCGACGCGACGCTCGAGGAGATGGAGGCGACGGCCGCTCGATATCCGGTCGCCGGCTGGAAGACCTTCACTCACTTTCGTGATCCGCAGACCGGCAACCGGTTCTGGCTCGACGACCACGAGTCCGGGATGCCGTTCGTCGGGCGATCCTTCATCGAGAAGTCGCTGGAGTTGGGGATCAACATCATCTGTGTCCACAAGGGCTTGTCGGGTGGAGACCGCTACGCCTCGCCGGTGGACATCGGTGCCGTCGCTCGCGACTACCCGGACATGAACTTCGTCGTCTACCACTGCGGGTTCGAGGTGTCGGTCTCAGAGGGCCCGTATACCGAGTCGACGCGTGATGTGGGGGTCAACCGGTTCATCTCCTCGCTCGTCGACAACGGGATCGGGCCGGGTAGCAACGTGTATGGCGAGTTGGGCTCG
This sequence comes from Acidimicrobiia bacterium, assembly GCA_040902765.1. Taxonomy (NCBI): domain Bacteria; kingdom Bacillati; phylum Actinomycetota; class Acidimicrobiia; species Acidimicrobiia bacterium. The sequence continues at coordinate 17,343 of JBBDWO010000030.1, forward strand.
ACCTGGTGGTACCTGATGCGGACCCCGACGCAGGCCGCGCACGTTCTCGGGAAGCTGCTCACCTACCTGGGCGAGGACCGAATCCTTTGGGGCACCGACTCGATCTTCTATGGCTCGCCCCAGGATCAGATCGAGGCGATGCGGGCTTTCGAGATCACGCCGTCCTTCCGCGATCGGTACGAGTACCCGAAGCTGACGCCCTACGTGAAACGCAAGATCTTCGGTCTCAGTGCCGCTGATCTGTATGGGGTCGAGCCGGAGCGCCGGTGGTGGTCGTTCGACCGAGATGACATTCGCGACCTGCGGCGGACCTTCCCCGACGGGAACAAGCCATGGGGGCCAGCGACCATCGAGGAATTCCGGCGCTTTCACGAGTATCACCAGGGGTGGGCCTAACGGCATGCCGTCGCTGGTCTCGTTCCTGGAGCCCAGGGCCTCGGGCCCGTGGCCCGGAGTAACCTCTGCGCCATGGACGTCGAGATCGGGATCGGGAAGGTGGGTCGTCGGGCATGGGGCCTCGACGACATTGCCATCGTTCCCAGCCGCCGCACCCGGGACCCCGATGACGTCGACATCTCGTGGGAGGTGGACGCCTACACCTTCGACCTCCCGTTCTTGGGTTCGGCGATGGATTCGGCGATCAGCCCGGCGACCGCCGTGCAGATCGGTCGGCTCGGCGGTGTGGGGGTCCTCAACCTCGAAGGGTTGTGGACCCGGTACGCCGATCCCGAACCGCTCCTGGATGAGATCGCGGCGTTGCCCGCCGACAAGGCGACCCGCCGGATGCAGGAGATCTACCTGGAGCCGATCGATCCCGACCTGATCACCGAGCGCATCGCCGAGATGAAGAAGAGCGGCGTGGTCACCGCGGCAAGCCTCACGCCGCAGCGTGTCGCCGAGTACGCCCCGACGACGGTGAAAGCCGGGTTGGACCTGCTCGTCATCCAGGGAACCGTGGTGTCCGCGGAGCACGTGTCCACCCGCAGCGAGCCCCTCAACCTCAAGGAGTTCATCGCCGACTTCGACCTCCCTGTGATCGTGGGCGGCTGCGCCTCGTTCTCCACCGCCTTGCACCTGATGCGGACCGGGGCCGTGGGGGTTTTGGTGGGGGTGGGACCGGGGGCGGCGTGCACCACCCGTGGCGTCCTCGGCGTCGGGGTTCCACAGGCGACAGCCATCGCCGATGCCGCAGGAGCCAGGATTCGCTACCTCGATGAGACCGGTCGGTATGTCCATGTCATCGCCGACGGCGGTATGCGCACCGGTGGGGACATCGCCAAGGCGATCGCCTGCGGAGCCGATGCGGTGATGCTGGGCTCGCCGATCGCTGCCGCCACCGAAGCCCCGGGGCGGGGTTTCCACTGGGGGATGGCGGCCTTCCATCCCACCCTGCCGAGAGGCACCCGCGTCGAGGTGGGCGACCTGGGCACCCTCGAGGAGATCCTGGTGGGGCCCGCCCACGAGAATGACGGCCGCCGGAACCTGTTCGGTGGGCTCAGGGTGTCGATGGCCACCACCGGCTATGCCGATCTCAAGGAGTTCCAGAAGGCCGAGGTGATGGTCGCCCCGGCCCTCCGGACCGAGGGGAAGAGCCTCCAGCGTGATCAGCGCGTCGGCATGGGTTGACCGGTTCGTGCCGACCAGCCAACGGGTCCTCGTCGTCGACTTCGGTGCCCAATACGCCCAGCTGATCGCCCGACGCGTGCGCGAGGCCCGCGTCTTCTCGGAGATCGTCCCCCGGGAGGTGACGGCAGCTGAGGTGGAGGCGGCGGCACCGATCGCCATCATCCTGTCCGGCGGCCCTGCCTCGGTCTACGCCGACGATGCCTACCGGCTCGATCCCGGGATATTCGACCTCGGCATCCCGGTCATGGGCATCTGTTACGGCCACCAGGTGATCGCCGACACCCTCGGCGGCACGGTGGAGCGCACCGACGCGGCCGAGTTCGGTCGAACGCCGATCACCGTCGCCGACCGGACCGGGCTGTTCTCGGGGCTACCCGCCGCCCACGAGGTGTGGATGAGCCACCGGGACGCCGTGGTGAGACCCCCCGACGGGTTTACCGTCACCGCGGCGACGCCGGGGTCTCCGGTAGCCGCCATGGAGTCTGTGGGCCGCCGGATCGTCGGTGTGCAGTTCCACCCCGAGGTGGCGCACAGCCCTCATGGTCAGGCGGTGCTGGAGCGCTTCCTCTACGACGTGTGCGGTGCGTCGCCGTCATGGACCGCGGAGTCGATCGTGGACCAGGCGGTGGCTCGGGTCGCCGCCCAGGTCGGCGACGCCGAGGTGATCTGTGCGCTTTCGGGCGGCGTCGACTCGGCTGTGGCCGCGGCGATCGTCCATCGCGCCGTCGGCGATCGTCTCACCTGTGTCTTCGTCGATCACGGTCTGTTGCGCGAGGGTGAGCGGGCACAGGTGGAGGCGGCCTTTCGTGCGGCGCTCGACGTGCCCCTGGAGGTGGTCGACGCGTCGGACCGCTTCATCGATGCGCTCGCCGGTGTCACCGACCCCGAGGAGAAGCGCCGCATCGTCGGGGAGGCCTTCATCAGGGTGTTCGAGGAGTTCGCGCGACGGCACCGCGGCGCTCGCTTCCTGGTCCAGGGCACGCTTTATCCCGATGTCATCGAGTCGGGGAGCCGGGATGCGGCCCGGATCAAGAGCCACCACAACGTCGGGGGGCTGCCCGAGGACATGGACTTCGAGCTCGTGGAGCCGCTGCGTGACCTGTTCAAGGACGAGGTACGGGCCGCCGGCGAGGAGCTCGGCCTACCGGAGGCCATGGTGTGGCGGCAGCCCTTCCCGGGTCCCGGTCTCGCGGTGAGGATCATCGGCGAGGTGACCCGTGAGCGTCTCTCCATCCTGCGTGCTGCCGACGCAATCGTCACCGAGGAGATCCGCAAGGCGGGGCTGGAACGCGAGGTGTGGCAGGCGTTCGGGGTCCTTCCGGCGATTCGGTCCGTGGGCGTCCAGGGGGATACCAGGACCTACGCCCATCCGCTCATCCTGCGGGCGGTGTCCTCCGAGGACGCCATGACCGCAGACTGGGTGCGGCTGCCCTACGAGGTGCTGGAAGCGATCTCGTCGAGGGTGATCAACGAGGTAGACGGGATCAACCGGGTGGCCTACGACATCTCGTCGAAGCCGCCGGCGACGATCGAGTGGGAATAGGCGCGATACGCGAATCGCGAATCGCGAATTGCGGTGCCGCGGCGGCTTGTCTCAAGGCGCCGCGTGCCACGCCGATACCCTGACGAGTGGTAGTCCGAGGTAATCCCGTGTCCGCAAGCGATGAAGTAGATCTCCAATCGCTCTTCGCCGCCGAGATCGATGAGCGCAGTGCCCGTCTGGCCGAGGGTGCGACGCGTTTGCATGGCGCGCCGCTCGATGCCGAGTCCCTCGCCACGATGGTGAGGGAGGGGCACACCATCAAGGGAACGGCCCGGATGATGGGGTTCATCGCAATCTCCGACGCCGGCAAGCTCCTCGAGGACGGATGGCGATACCTGCGTGATGGGGAGCTCGAGGCCTCGAGCACCATCGCCGAGGCTCTCGCCCTGCTCACCGCGGAGGTGCGTGCCGCCGTGGACGCCGACCCGGCCACCGGCACTCCCGGTCTGGCCGCGGGGATGCGCGCCCTGCGGGTCGCTCTCCATGACCAGGGCGCCGATGCACCCGAGCCCACGCACGATCCCGTTCCCACCGCCAGCGATCTCGACGGTCTGCTCGGCACGATCGGCACCCTCGGGTTCGGCGACAACGTTCGGGTCGACGCCACCAACCTGTATCGCCTGATCAACGAGTTGTGCTCTCTGCGCGTCGACGTAGAAGTGCTCGCCGAGAAGGCGGGGAGCGCGGTCGCCGATGGCTCCAAGGTCGCCGAACTCGCCGCGTTGGTAGATGAGATCGACGCCTCCGTCGTCGACCTGCAAGAACGCGCCGTCGAGCTGGCCGCTATGCCGCTCAGTGAGATCACAGCGACGTTCATCCAGCTGGTTCGCTACATCGCCCGTCGCTCCGACAAGGACGTCCGGCTCGAGATGACCGGGACGGACACCGTCGCCGACCGCCGGGTCGTGGAGAGACTGTCGGACCCGTTGCGCCATCTCCTGGTGAATGCGGTGGAGCACGGGATCGAGACGGTCGCCGAGCGTCAGGCGCGAGGCAAACCCCGTACAGGGTCGCTGACGCTGACCGCCGAGGTCACCGGTCAGCGGCTCACCATCACGATCGAGGACGACGGGCGCGGGGTGGACTGGGCGGCGGTGCACCGCGTCGGAATTCGGCGCGGCCTGATCGACGAGAGTCAGGTGGACGATCGGGATGCGCTTCGCTCCCTGCTGTTCACCGCGGGGGTGTCGACGGTGCCGGACGGCGAGTTGGTCGGGGACGGATCCGGCCTGGCCCTGGTGGCCTCGGTGGTGGAGTCGCTCCAGGGAACGCTCACTTTCGACACCGAGCCGGGGCGGGGGACCCGGGTGGTGATCGCGGTTCCGCGAAGTAGGGCCCTTCAGGATGCGGTGATCGTCACCGCCGCCGGCCAGGACTGGGGCATTCCCGAGATCTCGATCCTCGAGTCGGTGCCCTTCGCCGATCTGGAGATCCACGAGACCGGGTCGCGCCGCGAGGTGTTCTGGCTCGATCGCTGGATCCCCGTGGTGGGATTTGCCGAGGCCGTCGGGCTGCGACCGGCTGGCGAGCCCGATCGCCTCCTGGTGGTGTCGACGACATCTGGTCCGGTGGGTCTCGCCGTCGAGTTCGAGAAGGGCCGCCGTCAGGTCGCGGCCCGCGAGCTGGGGCCGGTACTCGCAGGCATTCCCCATCTCACCGGCGCGGCGCTCCTCGGGGCAGGCGAGGTGATCGTGCTCGTCGACCCGACCCGGCTGGCCGATCGGGCCCGCGCTGCGCAGACGCCGACAGGCCCGCGGCCCAAGGTGCTCGTCGTCGATGACTCCCGAGGGGCTCGACTGGTGGTGGGCGGGGCACTCGGTTCGGCCGGGTTCGAGGTCGAGCTGGCCGGCAGCCCGACCGAGGCGCTGTCCGTTCTCGCCGAGCAGTCGTTCGATGCACTCGTCGTGGACTATCAGATGCCCACCATGGACGGTGCCACCCTGGCGGCTCGAATCAGGGAGTTGGGGATCGATTCTCCGATCATCATGCTGTCAGGCGTGGCTACCGCCGCCGACGCCAGCCGGGCGATCGAGGCCGGCGCCAACGCCTATCTCGACAAGGACGACGTCCGTAAGGGCGCCCTCGCCGAAGCGATACGGGGATTGGTGAGGACCAGCGACTAGCGCTGGTCCGCGATTCGCGATTCGCGATTCGCAAGACGCACCGTGAGCCTTCCAGCGCGGCTCTGGCGTCCTGTCTGACGAATAGCGAATTGCGAATTGCGAATAGCGCTCAAATCACAGCCCGGTGATTCGAGCCATACCCCCGCCCTAAACTCTTTCTCGTGGCCGAATCGACGCTCCTCGACGATCTGAACGCGTCGCAGCGCGACGCGGTGACGACCACCGAGGGACCGGTGCTCGTGGTGGCCGGCGCCGGGTCGGGCAAGACCCGCGTCCTCACCTATCGGGTCGCCCATCTGATCAGGGACCTGGGGGTGTCTCCGTACGCCATCCTCGCCATCACCTTCACCAACAAGGCCGCCGATGAGATGAAGGAGCGAGTAGCTCGTCTCGTCGGTGGGGTGGCTCGCGGCATGTGGGTGTCGACCTTCCACTCGGCGTGCGTGCGGATCCTGCGCCGGGAGGCCCATGCCCTCGGATATCGCTCGGGATTCACCATCTACGACGACATCGACTCGCGTCGGCTCGTGGAGATGTGCGTGCGCCAGCTCGACATGGATCCGAAGCGGTTCCCTCCCAAGGCGATCCGCGGTGCCATCAGCAATGCGAAGAACGAGCTGATCGACGCCCAGTCGTTCGCCGAGAAGGGAGGCGGCCCCTATCATGCTCGGGTCGCCGAGGTGTATCGCCTCTACCAACGGCGGCTGGTCGAGGCGTCGGCCATGGACTTCGACGACCTCCTCATGGTGACCGTCGACCTGTTCGGTGCCTTCCCCGACGTGCTCGAGCAGTACCGGCAGCGATTCCAGTACGTCCTGGTAGACGAGTACCAGGACACCAACCACGCCCAGTACCGCCTGGTGCAGATGCTCGCCGGCGCTCATCGGAACCTGTGTGTGGTGGGCGACTCAGACCAGAGCATCTACGCCTTCCGGGGCGCCGACATCCGCAACATCCTCGACTTCGAACACGACTACCCCGACGCGACGGTCGTGGTCCTCGACCGGAACTACCGATCCACTCAGACCATCCTCGACGCCGCCAATGCGGTCATCTCCAACAACGCCAGCCGTCGCCCCAAGGAGTTGTGGACCGAGGTCGGCGTGGGGGACCCGATCACCGTGTACCGGGCCGAGGACGAGCACGACGAGGCTGCCTTCATCGCCGAGCGCCTCGCCGAGCTGCCCGAGCAGCGCCTAAACCTATCGGATGCGGCGATCTTCTATCGCACGCACGCCCAGTCGCGCGTGCTGGAGGAGGTCCTGGTGAGGTTCCGCGTGCCCTATCAGGTGATCGGCGGGCCCAAGTTCTACGACCGGCGCGAGGTCAAGGACGCCATGGCCTATCTGAAGGCCATCGTCAACCCCGACGACCAGGTGGCTTTGAAGCGGATAGTCAACGTGCCGAAGCGGGCGATCGGTGACACGACGGTGGCTCACGTCGACCGTTTCGCCGAACGGGAAGGCATCTCATTCCACGATGCCCTCACCCGTGCCGCCGAGATCGAGGCGCTCACGTCGCGAGCGGCGAATGCTGTGGCCGAATTCGTCGCCCTGCTCAGCGTGCTCGCCGCTGCGGCGGAGGATGGCCCTCGCGCCGCGCTCGAGGCCGTTCTCCACGACACCGGCTATCTGGCTGCGTTGCAGCAAGAGGGGAGTGTGGAGGCGCTGAGCCGGGTGGAGAACCTGCAAGAACTCATCTCGGTGGCTTCCGAGTTCGAGGAGGCAGGTCCGACCGGCGACTTAGGGGACGAGCACTGGAACGACATGACCGGTACCCGGCGTCTGGAACGCTTCCTCGAGGCAACCGCCCTCGTATCCGATGTCGACGCTCTGGAGGATTCGGGCGTGGTGACCCTGATGACGCTCCACAACGCCAAGGGTCTCGAGTTTCCCGTGGTGTTCATCGCCGGCATGGAGGACGGGGTGTTCCCCCACATGCGCAGCCTCGGCGATCCGACCCAGTTGGAGGAGGAGCGGCGCCTCGCCTATGTCGGCATCACCAGAGCCCGCCAGAAGCTCTACCTGACCCACGCCACGACGCGGAACCTGTTCGGGGCGAACCAGTGGAACTCGGCGAGCCGGTTCCTCACCGAGATCCCCGCCAAGTACGTCGACGAGCAGAAGCCGCGTCTCCGGGTTCGTGAGCGCGAGGAGACGGCGCCGCGTCGCACGATGCGTGGTGCCGATGTTGGTCGGGGGCACCGGGTCCGCCACGGCACATTCGGTCTCGGTACCGTAAAGGCGATACACGGTGAGGGCGACGACGCCGAGGCGGTGGTGGTGTTCGACGAGTTCGGTGAGAAGCGGCTGGCGCTGTCGATCGCCCCTCTGGAGTCGGCGTGAGCGCCGAGACGGCAGAGGTCTTGGTCCGACTCGCCGTGGCGGCAGGCCTGTCGGGCATAATCGGCTTCGAGCGTGAGGTCGCCCACAAGAACGCCGGTCTCCGCACCCACATGCTCGTCGGTCTCGGTGCCGGTGTGTTCACCCTGCTGAGCCTGGAGTTTCCCCGATCTCCGGTATCCGACCCGGCCCGTATCGCCGCGCAGATCGTCACCGGTGTCGGCTTCCTCGGAGCGGGAGCCATCTTCAGGTCTGGTCTCGCCGTTCGCGGGTTGACCACGGCCGCCGGTCTGTGGCTGGCAGCCGCCGTGGGCATGGCTGCGGGCGCCGGCGAGTACTTCATGGCCGTCGTGGCGACGATCATCGCCGTCGCCGTGCTCTACGTGGTGGGTATCGGTCAGTGGCTGGTGCGGGGCAGGCGGGAACAGGCGATCACCGTGATTCGGATCCGGGTGTCAGAACCCGCCCTCGTCGACGAGGTTCGGTCCGCCGCTCGGTCGCTCATCCCGCGCGGTGGCGAGGTGTCCATTCACGAGATCGGCGATGACCGCGCCACGATCCACACCACCGTCGAACCGAAGATGTCCGACACCCTCATGCGCCAGCTGGCGGCGATCCCCGGCGTCGATCGCGTCTTCCGCGTAGAAGGCTGAGGCTCCGCCTCAGCCGTTACCCGTTTCCCGTTTCCCGGCAGGCGACAGGTAACCGGCAACCGGTAACGGGTAACCTGCTGGCCGCCATGCCCCGCAGGATCCTCATCGCCAAACCCGGCCTCGACGGCCATGATCGTGGCGCCAAGGTGATCGCACGAGCGCTTCGCGACGCCGGCAATGAGGTCATCTACTCGGGTCTCCACCAGACCCCCGAGCAGATCGTCGAGACCGCCATCCAGGAGGATGTCGCCGGGGTGGGGCTCTCGGTGCTCTCAGGGGCGCACATGACCCTGTTCCCGAGGGTCGTGGAGGTACTCGCCGAGCGCGATGCCTCCGACATCATCGTGTTTGGCGGCGGCATCATCCCGCCTGCCGACATCACTGCCTTGAAGGAGCGGGGCCTCGCCGAGGTGTTCACTCCGGGCACTCCGTTGGCGACGATCGTCGACTGGGTCGAAGCGAACATCCCGGCGGAGCGCTGATCGATGGACCTCTTCGAGTTCCAGGGGAAGGAGCTGCTGGCGAGTGCGGGTGTGCCCACGCCGGCGGGGAGGGTGGCCACCACCGCCGCCGAAGCCCGCGCCGGGGCCGAGGCCCTCGGGGGGCCGGTGGTGGTCAAGGCACAGGTGCAGGTCGGCGGCCGGGGCAAGGCTGGTGGCATCCAGCTCGCCGCGTCTCCTGATGAGACCGAGACGGTCGCCGAGGCCATCCTCGGTATGGACATCAAGGGCCACACGGTGCGCACGGTGTGGGTCGAGGAGGCCTCGGACCTGGCCGCCGAGTACTACGTCTCGTTCACCCTCGATCGCCGCGCCAGAAAGCACCTGGCGATGGTTTCGGCCAAGGGCGGCATGGACATCGAAGCGGTCGCCGTCGAAACACCCGAGGCGGTCGTCCGGATGCACATCGATCCTGTCGTCGGGCTCGCCAACTGGCAGGCGACCGAATTGGTGTATCGGGCGGGCTTCGACCGAACCACCGCACGCCAGGCTGCCGATGTCCTGCGCCGTCTGTATGAGGCGTTCGTGTCGCTCGACTGTGACCTGGTCGAAGTGAACCCGCTCGCCCTGACCGCCGATGGCAGGATCCTCGCCCTCGACGCCAAAGTGACCCTCGACTCGAACGCTTTCTACCGGCATCCGGACTTCGAGGCATTCCGCGAGGCATTCACCCACGATCCGCTGGAGGTGATGGCGCGTGATCGGGGGCTCAATTTCATCAAGCTGGATGGCTCGGTCGGCATCATCGGAAATGGCGCTGGCCTGGTCATGTCGACTCTCGACCTGGTGTCGTTGGTCGGCGGGTCGGCGGCGAACTTCCTCGACGTCGGGGGCGGTGCCGGCGCCGACACGATCACCGGCGCCCTCGAGTTGCTGACCCATGACCCCCAGGTGGCATCGGTGCTCATCAACATCTTCGGTGGCATCACCCGGTGTGATCTGGTCGCAGAGGGCATTGTCGAGGCGCTAGGCCGTCTCGACGTCCCCTGGCCCATCGTGGTTCGCCTCGACGGCACCAACGCCATCGCGGGGCGCCAGATCATCGCCGATGCTGCCTCCGAGCTGGTGGTTTCGGCGGCCACGATGCGCGAGGCAGCCGAGAAGGCCGTCGAGCTGGCGCGGGGTCGCTGATGGCGATCTTCGTCGACGCCAGCACGCGACTCGTCGTCCAGGGGCTCACCGGCAGCCAGGGCCGATTCCATGGCTTCCGCAACCGGGACTCGGGGACGCGCCTGGTCGCCGGGGTCACTCCTGGCAAGGGCGGGATGGATCTCGACGGCGTCCCGATCTTCGACACGGTGTCCCAGGCGGTCGAAGCGACCGGTGCCAACACGTCGATGGTGTTCGTGCCTCCCGCCTTCGCCGCCGACGGCATCCTCGAGGCGGCCGACGCCGACGGAATCAACCTGATCGTCGCCATCACCGAGGGCATCCCCGCCCACGACGAGGCCCGGGTGTACAACTACATTCGCCAGACCAGCCGGACACCGCTCATCGGACCCAACTGCCCGGGACTCATCTCGCCGGGGAAGGCCAATGTGGGGATCACCCCCCACGAGATCACGCTGCCGGGCTCGGTCGGCGTGGTGTCGCGCTCGGGGACCCTCACCTACCAGGCGGTCCACGAACTCACGGTGCGCGGCATCGGACAGAGCACCTGTGTTGGCATCGGTGGCGATCCGGTTCCGGGCACGTCGTTCGTCGACGTGCTGGAGCGATTCGAGGAGGACTCCGAGACCGAGGTGATCGTGATGATCGGCGAGATCGGCGGCAGCGCCGAGGAGGAAGCAGCGCTGTTCATCCGTGACCACGTCAGCAAGCCCGTGGTCGGCTACATCGCCGGGGTCACCGCACCCGCGGGCAAGAAGATGGGCCACGCCGGAGCGATCATCTCGGGTTCCTCCGGCACCGCCGCCGCCAAGCAAGAGGCGCTGCGCGCCGCCGGAGTCACCGTCGTCGACGACCCCAGCGCCATAGGCGAAGCAGTAGGAATAGCGATTGGCAATTAGCAATTAGCAATTGGCAAGAGTCGGAGTGCCGGGTTCTTGGACTCTTGCTGGTAGCTGGTAGCTGGTGGCTGGCGACTGGGGCCCGGTGACTTCTTGTATCGTCGCCTCGTGCCCGCGCCTCCCGACTCCTGGCCCTCTTCGGGTCCTCTCGTCATCGGTATCGCTGGGGGATCCGGGTCCGGCAAGACCACCATCGCCGAGGCCATCGTCGAGGCGATCGGTCCCGAGGACGTCTCACTCATCCAGCACGACGCCTACTACCGCGACCTGAGTCATCTTCCGCTGGAGGAGCGGTCTCGGATCAACTACGACCACCCCGATTCGCTGGAGACCGACCTCCTCGTCGAGCATCTGACGGCCCTTCGGGCGGGCGGCGCCATCGACCGTCCTGTCTATGACTTCACGGTGCATAACCGTTCACCGGAGACGGTTCGGGTCGAGCCGTCGACCGTGGTCGTGGTCGAGGGGATCGTGGTCCTCTGGGAGCCACGACTCCGGGAACTGATGGATCTGAAGGTGTACATCGACACCGATGCCGACCTGCGGATCGTGCGCCGCCTGCAGCGTGACATCGAGGAACGGGGCCGCACCTTCGAGTCGGTCCGTACGCAATACCTGGAGACGGTCCGTCCGATGCACCTGCAGTTCGTGGAGCCGTCGAAGCGCTACGCCGACATGATCATCCCTGAGGGATACAACGTGGGGGCCGTGTCGACGGTGATCAGCATGATCCGCGACGTGATGACGCGACGCCTTGCCTGAGGGGTCCTCGGGGCTCGACCGGCGACACCGGTAGCCTCATCTCGTGACCGCTCACATCCTGTCCGGAACCGACGCCGCCGCCGTGTGGCGAGCAGAAGTGGCCGGCCGCGTCGGCGCCCTCGCCGCCGAGGGGATCCGACCCCGCCTCGCCACCGTCCTGGTCGGAGACGATCCGGCGTCGGAGGTATACGTCCGCATGAAGTTGCGGGCTGCGGCGCGTGTCGGGCTCGACGCCACTGGGATCCGGCTCGAGGCAACAGCAGCGCAGCAGGAGGTCGAGGAGGTCGTCGCCGGGCTGGCAGCCGATTCATCGATCGACGGTTTCCTGGTGCAACTCCCGTTGCCCGCTCACCTCGATTCGATCCCGATCGTGCAGGGCATCCCCCCGTCAAAGGACGTCGACGGCCTCAATGTCGCCAGCCTCGGGCGGATGGTGCTCGGACTCCCCGGGGCGCGCCCGGCGACCCCTACCGGGATCCTGCGCCTCCTCGATCACTACGGGATCTCCATCGCCGGGCGGCCCGTAGTCGTCGTCGGGAGGTCTCAGCTGGTTGGTCGACCGCTGTCGATCATGCTGTCGCTGGCCGGTCGTGATGCCACCGTCACCGTCGCCCATTCCAGGACCAACGACTTGCCGGACATCACCCGTCGCGGCGAGGTCCTCGTTGTGGCGGCCGGCCAGCCTGGCCTCATTGGCCGTGAGCACGTCGCACCGGGAGCGGTCGTCGTCGACGTCGGCGTCACCCGAGTCGGAGACCGCCTCGTCGGTGATGTGGCGGCGGAGGTCGCCGAGGTCGCAGGTGCACTATCACCGGTCCCGGGAGGCGTCGGCCCGATGACCATCGCCGCCCTCCTGGCGAACACGGTCCTCCTGGCGGAGGCCCGAGTAGCGAGTAGCGAGTAGCGAGTAGGAAGTACCAAGTACCAGGTACCAAGTACCTCTCTGGCTAATTGCCAATTGCGACTTCCCAATAGCGACTTGCGATAATCCCCTTGTCCACGACTGAGGAGCCCCGCTTTGCCCGACACGATCACGATGAGCGCCGACGGTCTCGTCGTTCCCGATGAGCCGATCATCCCGTTCATCGAAGGCGACGGCATCGGCCCCGACATCTGGGCCGCGGCGAGTCGGGTACTCGAGGCGGCCGTGCATCGAGCGTACGACGGCAAGCGGCGCATCGCCTGGATGGAGGTCCTCGCTGGCGGTAAGGCGCACGACGAGACCGGCGAGTGGCTTCCTGAGGCCACTCTCGACGCCCTCAGGACTCACATGGTCGGGATCAAGGGTCCGCTGACCACCCCGGTGGGTGGAGGTATCCGCAGCATCAACGTCACGCTGCGCCAGGTCATGGATCTCTACGTGTGCCTACGACCGGTGCGGTGGTACCAGGGTGTCCCGTCGCCGGTGCGTCAGCCCGAGCTGGTCGACATGGTGATCTTCAGGGAGAACACGGAGGACGTGTACGCCGGGCTCGAGGTGCCGGCTGGCTCGAAGGAGGCTGCCCGACTCATCGAGGTCTTCGCCGAGATGGGGTGGACGGTGCGTCCCGACAGCGGAGTGGGCATCAAGCCGATATCGGAGACGGGGTCGAAGCGGCTGATCCGTGCTGCCATTCGCCATGCCCTCAGCGCCGGGCGCTCGTCGGTGACCCTCGTCCACAAGGGCAACATCCAGAAGTTCACCGAGGGCGCCTTCCGCGAATGGGGCTACGAGCTCGTTCGCGAGGAGTTCGGCGACGTCGCCGTCGGCTGGGAGGACTGCGGCGGCGATCCGGGGGACCGGCTGCTGGTCAAGGATTCGATTGCCGACGCCTTCCTCCAGCAGATCCTGCTGCGGCCCGCCGAGTACGACGTCATCGCCACCACGAACCTCAACGGGGACTACATCAGTGATGCGCTTGCCGCTCAGGTCGGTGGCATCGGTATCGCTCCCGGCGGCAACATCAACTACGACACGGGCCACGCGGTGTTCGAGGCGACCCACGGCACCGCCCCCAAGTACGCGGGTCAGGACAAGGTGAATCCGGGGTCGGTGATCCTTTCGGGGGTGATGATGCTGCGGTACCTCGGATGGGGAGAGGCTGCCGACCTGGTCGAGTCGGGTCTGGAGCGGACCATCGGCGACCGTATCGTGACCTACGACTTCGCCCGCCTCATGGATGACGCAGAAGAGGTCCGGACCAGCGAATTCGCCGACGCGATAATCCAGCGGCTGAGTTCGTGAGCGCCATCGAGGGTTGCGGGGCCCCGGGCCCGGGGCTGCCGGCTGCCAGCCGTCAGCCATCTGCAGCACACGGCGGGTCGAGCGAATTGCGAATTGCGAATTGCGGTCTGCCCGGAAGGAGCGCGTCTTGAGCAAGGTAACCGTCGTCGGGGCAGGCAAGTACGGGTCCACGACCGTCCAGCGGCTCGCCGAGGCCGACGTGTGCGACGAGATCGTGATGACCGACATTGTCGAGGGCCTGCCACAGGGACTCGCCCTGGACATGAACCAGGCGCGTCCCCTGGTGAGGTATCGGACCCGTGTGGTGGGGACCAACGACTACGCCGACACCGTAGGCAGCGACGTCGTGGTGATCACCGCCGGACTACCGCGCAAGCCCGGGATGAGCCGGATGGACCTGCTCGAGGTCAACGCTCGCATCGTCAAGCAGGTGGTGGACGGCGTTCTTCCCGGGTCGCCGGATGCCGTGTTCGTGGTGGTGACCAATCCGCTCGACCAGATGACGACGCTCGTGTCCGATTTCTCCGGTCTCCCGCGCCAGCGCGTCATGGGCCAGGCCGGCAATCTCGATACCGCCCGTTTCGTCCACTTCATCGCCGAAGCGACCGGAGCCGACATCCTCGACGTCGTGGCCCTGACCCTCGGCAGTCACGGCGAAACCATGGTCCCTGTGCCGTCCCGGTGCCGGGTGGGCGGGCGTGCCCTGTCTGAGGTGCTGGATCAGGCGGCCATCGACGAGGTGGTGGAGCGCACGAGGGACGGTGGCGCCGAGATCGTGTCGCTCCTCAAGACCGGGAGCGCCTATTACGCCCCCTCAGCGGCCGCCGCCAAGATGGTTGCCGCCGTACTGGGCGACACCGGCGAGGAGATGCCGGTGTGTGCCTGGGTGGAGGGCCAGTACGGCGTGAGCGGCGTCTACCTGGGTGTGCCCGCTCGGATCGGTGCGGGCGGGGTGACGAGTATCGTCGAGATCGACCTGACCGACTCGGAGATCACCGCACTTCGAGCCGCGGCCGAGGCAGTTCGTGAGAAGATGGGCGAACTGGAGCAGATCGCGCTGGACTGAGATCGCCTGCGCCCCGCGGACTCATCCGGTAGCGGCTCCGGCGAGCTCTAGCTCCGACTGTCTGGCGGCTTCGGCCTGACGGCGGGCCCGGTTCTGAGCAGAGACCTCATCCCGTTCGCCAGCCCAGAGTCCGATGGCGGCCATGGTGGCGAGAGCGCCGCCCATCCAGGCCATGAAGACGCCCCAGGTGATCTGCACTTCCCGCAGGTCGGCCGCCGCCTCCCAGGTGGCGAACTGCATGCCGGTGAGCTGGATCCGTACGGCCGTCGCCATCGAGATTGCGACCAGCATGATCGCTGCTGCCCCGATGATGATCATGCGGTACGGGCCGAGCTGCGGCGGGTTGCGGAACACGACCACTCCTCCGACGAGGGCGAGCCCTACGGCCAGCACCAGCCAGGTAGGGCGCTGAAGGCCGCCCACGGTCGCGCCGATGACGACGTAGATCATCAGGGGGAGTGCCACGAGCCAGACTCCCAGGCGTACCCATCGGCGGTAGCGATCCGCCACCTTGGATCCGACCGTGCGCATCGCCGTAGCCGCCACGAGGGCCGCACCGACCATCGACAGCACAACCACGCCGACGCCCCCGACCGTGGTCGGGCGGGCATCCCCGACGAAGGTGGCGGCGACGGCACCGACGATGAGGCCTCCGGTGATGGTCAGGGTCCCGACTCGGTTGGCCTTGATCTTCCCCATGACCAAGAGGATGGCGAGCACCGCGAGGATGGCGGCAGACAGCAGGATCACGAGGCCCTGCGGCGTTTCGTAGCCCCGCAGCGACCACGGAGTGATGATGAACCGGTCCCCCCGCCAGCGGGGCTGGACCCGGGCGTATTCCCAGAGGGTCGACTGGCTGAGGACGAGCAGGCCGAACAGCAGCACCGTCAGCATCCGCTTCTTCAGCACGATCACCAGGCCGTCTCCGGGGTCGTCCAAACTGGAACGGCACTGTACACGGCCGTGGCCGGCCGCGTCCTTCAAGGGGGCATAAATGGCCCCATGCCCGGTATTGATGGCTTTTTGTGCGCGAATCGCCTACAATTACACGGTTGTCATTCCCTCAAGGAGGAGTGGACATGAACAAGAAGGAGCTCGGCGACGCCGTCGCCGCAGCACTCGATGGCCAGAAGACCATGGGCGGCGCCGCCGTCGATGCCGTCTTCGCTGCCGTGGCCGGTGCCCTCGCCAAGGGGGACAAGGTCTCGATCGCAGGATTCGGATCCTTCGAGGTCCGCCAGCGTGCGGCGCGTATGGGACGCAATCCGCGTACCGGACAGCCTGTGCACATCAAGGCGGCGAAGGCGCCTGCCTTCAAGGCGGCCAAGGCGCTGAAGGAAGCGGTCAACGCGTTCAACCCGTAACCCACGGTCGACCAAGGAAATGTGTGAGGGGCGCCCAACCGGGCGCCCCTCACACATTTCAGCTATTAGCCATTAGCTATTGGCTTTTAGCCAGAACCGGGCGAAGGCCTCGCGAGCGTCTGGCCAATTGCTAATAGCCAATAGCCAATAGCCAATAGCTCTCTAGTACTCCACGTCCACCGTGGATGCGGCATTGGCGAAGTCGGTCATGATCCGCTGATGCTGGAGCAGCTTGCCCATGTTCCCCGTGATCTTGATCTTGCCGGTCATGAACGCCATCTGCGTGTTGAGTTCCCCCTTGCTGATGGCGACGGCCGTCTGGTAGGTGCTACTGATGGTGGCATCGGCGGAGTCGCTGCCACCGGAAGCGACTGCGACCGACCCATTGTCGAGGGCCAGCGTGTATGCCAACAGGCGATCTTCTGGTGGGTCGGTCACCTCGAACGAGAGGGTGAGGTCGACGCCACCGATGGCGGAGGTGAATCCCTCATGCCCCGACAGTGCGGTCTCGAGGGCCTCGAGCCACTCATCGGTCAGAAACTTGGCCACGTGCTGAACTCCTTCGTCGCTCACCGGGAGATTAGTGGGCGCTGCGAGCCGCTTCCCCCAGTGCCCGAGAAGCTTCATCGAGCGCAGCATCGATGAGCGCCGTGGTCTTGTCGTCGGGGGACTCCAGGGGGCGACGCGGCGATCCGCATCGCAAGCCCGCCCGCGTCGCCGCGTACTTGACCGCGCCGACGCCGTGTCGTTCGACGGCTGCGGATACCGCCGTCAAGACGGCCTGTAGAGGGGTCTCCTCGCCCGTGAGAGCGAGGGCCACGACCGTCGCGGCCAGTTCGGGGGCATAGTTGGCGCTCGCCGTGATGGCGCCGTGGGCGCCGGCGGCGACGGCCGGCCATGCGATCGCCGACGATCCGACGAAGACGGTCAGTGAGGTGGCGACGAGCGCCCGGGCCCGGTCCAGGTCGCCGCTGGAGTCCTTGATGCCGACCACGTTGGGGTGCTCCGCCAGTCGGGTCGCGGAGTCGAGGGCGAGGTCGTAGGCGGTCACGCGGGGGACCGAGTAGAGGAACACGGGGAGCGGCGATGATGTAGCGACATCCTCGTAGTACCGCTCCACCATCGCCGGTTGATGGCGGACGAGGGTGGTCGGCGTGGTGACGAGCACCGCATCGGCGTCGGTGTCCGACACTTCGGCGATGAGCTCCATCGCCGATCGGAGGGACTCGGCCACGATCCCCACCAGCACGAAGGCGTCCGGGGCGACTTCCCGGGTCGCCCGCGCCAGGTGGGCGCGTTCACCGGGCTCCAGGTAGGGACTCTCTCCGTTCGAGCCCCCGATGACGAACCCCTCGACGCCCCGCTCCGCGAGTAGGGACACGTTGTGCCGGTGCGCGTCGAGATCCAGTTCGCCCGCGTCGTCGAAGGGGCTGACGATGGCGGGCATGAGCCAGGGTGGCGTTCGCATGGGCGGAGGCTATCGCGGCGAGCGAAGGCTGGCGCCTTCGCTCGCGGAGGGCAGAAGGCAGAGGGCGGATGGAGTTCGCTGTCTGCTGTCTGCTATCTGCTATCTGAGGCTCTGCCCTCTGCCGTCCGCCGTCTCCTCGGCTCCCGGTCTTGGCCCCACGGCCTGCAATCCGCGATACTCCCTTTGTGACCGCCGCTGACACCAAGCCGCGATTTCAGCCGCCGTGGCTCATACGCTTCTATCGCTCGGCGGTCGTCAAGAAGTGGGCGATGGCCCTCTCAGGCATAGTGCTCATCGCCTATGTGATCGCCCACCTGTACGGCAACCTCAAGATGTACATGAGCGCCGAGCAGGTGAACCACTACGCCGAGGCGCTGCGCGACCTCGGTGGCGACCTGTTCCCGCGGACCAGCGTGCTCTGGGCGATGCGGCTGGGCCTTCTCGCCGCACTCGTCCTTCACGTCCATGCCGCCTACTCGCTGACCTATACCAACTGGAAGGCGCGCGGCGGGCGGTATCACGAGCGTGACTACGCCGTCGCCAACTATGCCTCCCGCACCATGCGGTGGACCGGCATCATCGTGCTCCTGTTCGTCGCCTTCCATCTCGCCGACCTC
This sequence comes from Acidimicrobiia bacterium, assembly GCA_040902765.1. Lineage (NCBI taxonomy): Bacteria > Bacillati > Actinomycetota > Acidimicrobiia > Acidimicrobiia bacterium. The sequence continues at coordinate 35,640 of JBBDWO010000030.1, forward strand.
ACCTGGGGCACCCAGCCCGCGGCGACTGCCGAATTCACCCGCGGCGAGGTCTACGACAACGTCATCCGCTCGCTCCAGCGCCCCGCCGTCGCAGGCATCTACGTCGTCGCCAACCTGGCACTGGCATTCCACCTGTACCACGGGGTGTGGAGCCTCTTCCAGAGCATCGGGTGGAGCCACCCCACCTTCAACCGCTGGCGCCGGTACCTCGCCTATGCCGTCACCGGTGTGGTGACCGCGGGCAATCTTTCGTTCCCGATAGCCGTCCAGACCGGACTGCTGAGTCTGTGAGGCCGTCATGAGGCTGGATGCCAGGATCCCCGGAGGACCGATCGAGGCCAAGTGGGACGACCACCGGTTGGCCATCCCCCTGGTGTCGCCGGCGAACCGCAAGCGGTTCGACGTGATCGTGGTGGGGACTGGACTCGCCGGAGCGGCCGCGGCGGCGACGATGGGCGAGCTGGGCTATCGGGTCAAGGCGTTCACCTTCCACGACAGCCCCCGCAGGGCGCACAGCGTCGCCGCCCAGGGTGGGATCAACGCCGCCAAGAACTATCGAAACGACGGGGACAGCATCCGTCGCCTGTTCGCCGACACGATCAAGGGCGGCGACTACCGCTCCCGCGAGGCCAACGTGTTCAGGCTCGCCCAGGTGAGTACCGAGATCATCGACCAGGCGACCGCTCAGGGCGTGCCGTTTGCCAGGGAGTACGGAGGACTCCTTGCCAACCGATCGTTCGGTGGCGTGCAGGTGTCGCGCACGTTCTACGCTCGGGGTCAGACCGGGCAGCAGCTACTTCTCGGGGCCTATCAGGCGCTCGCCAGACAGGTCACACAGGGCACGGTGACTGTGTACACCCGGTCGGAGATGCTGGATGTCGTGGTGGCTGATGGGCGGGCTGTGGGGATCGTGGTTCGCGACCTGGTCACCGGCGAGATCACCTCTCACTCGGCGCACGCCGTAGTCCTCGCCACCGGCGGCTACTCGAACGCCTACTTCCTGTCGACCAACGCCAAGGCAAGCAACGTGACCGCCATATGGCGCGCCCACCGCAAGGGGGCTCTGTTCGCCAACCCGTGCTTCACCCAGATCCATCCCACCTGTATCCCGGCTTGTGATGAGTTCCAGTCGAAGCTGACGCTGATGTCCGAGTCCCTGCGCAACGACGGTCGGATCTGGGTCCCCACCGACATCGGTGACGGTCGGTCCGCCGGAGACGTCCCCGCCGGCAAACGCGACTACTTCCTCGAGCGCCGCTACCCGGCTTTCGGCAACCTGGTGCCGCGCGACGTCGCGTCGCGAGCCGCCAAGGCAGTCGTCGACGAGGGGCGGGGCATCGGTGCCCTCCAGAACGGCGTGTACCTCGACTTCGCCGACGCTATCGCCACACTCGGGCGCGAGGTCATGACCGAGCGGTACGGGAACCTCTTCGAGATGTATGAGCGAATCACCGGTGAGGACCCCTACTCGGTGCCGATGCGCATCTATCCGGCGCCGCATTACACGATGGGCGGTCTCTGGGTCGACTACGACCTGATGACGACGATCCCCGGGCTCTACGCCATCGGCGAGGGGAATTTTTCGGATCACGGAGCCAACCGACTCGGCGCCTCGGCCTTGATGCAGGGGCTCGCCGACGGATACTTCATCCTGCCCAACACGATCGCCGCCTACCTGTCGGGTCGCCTCGGGGAGGCGTCGGAGTCGCTCGACCACCCGGCGTTCGCCGAGGCCGAGACCGGGGTCCGTGAGCGGACCGCCCGGCTATTGGCCACCAATGGTTCCCGCACCGTCGACTGGTTCCATCGTGAGCTCGGCAAGATCGTGTGGGACCACTGCGGCATGGCCCGCGACGCAGTTGGTTTGGAGAAGGCGATCGCCGAGATCCCGGCCCTCCGCGAGGAGTTCCACAGTGACGTTCGTGTGCTCGGCGACGACGCCTCGATCAATCAGTCGCTCGAGAAGGCGGGCAGGGTGGCCGACTTCTTCGAGCTGGCTGAGCTCATGTGCCGCGATGCCCTGCACCGCGAAGAGTCGTGCGGCGGGCACTTCCGGGTCGAGCACCAGTCGGACGATGGCGAAGCCAGGCGGGACGACGAGAACTTTGCCTTCGTGTCCGCCTGGGGATTCGAGGGGGTCGGTGCCGAGCCGTCGCTGGTGAAGGAGCCGCTGTCGTTTGAGAACGTCGAGTTGAAGACGAGGAGCTACACCTGATGGACCTCACGCTGCGCGTCTGGCGCCAGGAAGCTGCCGGCAAGACAGGCAGGTTCGAGGAATACCGGGCGAGCGAGATCAGCCCGGATGCCTCGTTCCTCGAGATGCTCGACGTGGTCAACGACCGTCTCACGCTGGAGGGCGAGGAACCGATCGCCTTCGAACACGACTGTCGCGAAGGGATCTGTGGCTCCTGTGGCGTCATGATCAACGGCAAACCGCATGGCTCCGAGCGAGGCACGGCGACCTGCCAGCTCCACATGCGCCACTTCAGCGACGGTGATCTCATCGTGGTCGAGCCATGGCGTGCGTCCGGCTTTCCGGTGCTGCGCGACCTGGTGGTCGATCGGAGCGCCTTCGATCGGATCGTGGAGGCGGGAGGCTTCATCAGCGTCGACACGGGTAGTGCTCCAGAAGCCAACCTGATCCAGATCCCCAAGGAGGCGGCCGAGGCCGCCATGGACGCCGCCGCCTGCATCGGCTGCGGGGCGTGTGTCGCCGCCTGCCCGAACAGTGCGGCCCAGCTGTTCACCGCGGCGAAGATCTCCCATCTCAACCTCCTGCCCCAGGGTCAGCCGGAGCGGTGGTCCCGCGTCGAGGCCATGGTGGATACGATGGAACAGTTCTTCGGGTCCTGCACCAGCTACGGCGAGTGTGAGGTGGCGTGCCCGAAGTCGATCTCTCTCGACTTCATCGCCCTGATGAACCGGGATTACGTCCGGTCGAAGTGGAAGAACCGTCGGTTGACGGGGCAGAAGAATTAGCGAGTAGCGAGAGAACGCTCAACGCTTAACGCTCAACGCCAGAGTTCGTCGGTCTTGCGTTGAGCGTTAAGCGTCATTCCAGCTACCAGCTACCGATTGATCAGTGGCCAGTGGCGAGTAGGACGCTCAACGCTCAACGCTCAACGCCAGAGGTTGTCGCGTCTTGCGTTGAGGCGTTAAGCGTTAAGCGTGATTCCCACCTATCGAGGCCGCTTTCTCCCCAATTCGCGCTTTCCGCGCGATTCCTGGTTGACTGCGCGCGCTCCGCGCGCAATACTCATGGGATTAATCACATCAATGTAATTCACGAGGTGAGGCCACATGCTGGATGATCTGCGGCAAGCCCTGTTGGGGACCGGGGACGATCTCGCCTGGCAGGATCGGGCCAACTGCACCGGTGCCAACGCCGATCTGTTCTTCCCGGAGCGCGGTGCATCGACCCGCACCGCAAAAGCCATCTGTCGCGCCTGCGACGTTCGCGAGGAGTGCCTCGAGTTCGCCATTACGACCGGCGAGAAGTTCGGCATCTGGGGCGGCATGTCAGAGCGCGAACGCCGCAAGGTCCGTCGCGACCGCCAGATAGCGGCGAGACGAGCTTCGTAGCGGGTAGCCGGTAGCTGGGAGCTGCTCTTCACGCTCAACGCTTAACGCCCAACGCAGGACTTGACGACCTCTGGCGTTGAGCGTTGAGCGTTACACGTTCCTCAATTCCCTGACCACTGGCTCCTCCCTTAGAATCGGGTCACGTCGACCGTAGGAGCGTGTCTCTCGTGGAGTGGCTGGCCGTAGCCGGTGGGGTGATCGTGGTAGCCGTCGTGATTGCGTTGGTGCGCCGCGGCAGGGGATCCGAAGACTCGGGTGCCGCGGTGGCCGGTTCCGGCGATGCCGGCGACGATCGGCTTCGCCCCGCGGTGGCCGACTTTCGGGTGGCCGACGGTGCCGCCCGCGTCTACTTCGAGGTGCCGCTGTCCGATGGCGACGACCCCGTGCTCGGCGAACTCCTGGGCCGTGAGGCCATCGAGGTGGTGCGAGAGAAGCGGCATCAGCTTCCGATCGACGACGTGACCCGGGTGGTGGCGTTCGGACGCCGCGGGACGGAGTGGGTGGAGGCGGCCCGCATCTCCCTGGACACCCCCGGGACCCTGCCGCCGCCGCTGATCCCCGAGGCTTTCGCCCACGCCCGTCGACCCGAATTGGATCTGTTCGACCGCTTCGTCGACCTGCCCGCACACGCTCCGGGCCTCGCCGACCGGGTTCGGGGTGAGGAGCTCGCCCCGCTCTCCTCCGAGTTGCGTTTCCCCGGCGTCGTCGCGGCCGGACTCCGATCCCAGGGCATCGACCCGGACAGCGCCTCGGCCGGCGACATCGTCCTCGGCGTGATGCGGGTTGCCGGCTACCAGATCTCCGAGGCGGGAGCCGCCACCTACACGGCACTTCGCGGCGGCCAGCGCACCTTCGTGCGGGTGATCGGCCATGGGGCCGGTGAGCATCCCGAACTCGGAGAGCAGGCGATCCGCACCTTCGTCGTCGACTTCGGCTCCGCCGGTGCGGAGCGCGGCCTGCTCATCACCGAGAAGTACGGACCCTTCGAGGTCTACGACCGCGAGCGTCGCGACAAGCGGGTGCGGTTCGTCACCAGAGAGCGTCTCCAGAGCTTTATCGATGCGCTCTCCGTGAGCTGAGCCACGGTCTCGTTTCCCTCCCCCGTAGGGGGAGGTGGCAGCGGCCGCAGGCCGATGACGGAGGGGGAGGCCAGACGCGTCGCGAGGCCTCCGTACGGTGCACCCTCCCCCCTCCCCTCCGGTCGCTCTGCTCCCTGCGGTTCTCCCCCCTTCGGGGGGAGAAAGGAATCCTGTGGGCTGTTGCCCGGCTCAGTCCTCATCGCGAACCGCAACCGACTCGTCCTCCGGGAATGACCCGGTGACGATGAAGGTGACGTGCTCGGCGACGTTGACGGCGTGGTCGGCGATGCGCTCCATGTACCGGCCGACGCGGGAGAGTTCGACGGCGACGTCGAATCCGAGGTCCCCCGCCACCCGGGCGATCGCGGCGTAGAAGTCACCGACGAGTTCGTCGACGACATCGTCCTCGCGGTCGAGCCGTGCTCCAGCGGCCGGGTCGAGGGTGTCGAAGGCGTCGAGGCCCTTGGTGAACAGATCGATCGATCCCCGACCCATCCGGGCGATCAGTCCGTGCAGCTCCTCGGGGAGGGTGTAGCCGTCCTGGTGGATCAACCCCTTGGCCATGTTGACCGCCAGGTCGCCGCTGCGTTCGATCTCGTAGAGGATCCGCGTCACCGACACCAGGAGGCGCAGGTCGCCGGCGACCGGCTGCTGTCGGGCCATGATCTCGAACACCCTGCGCTCCAGACCCGAGTAGAGCTCGTCGATCTCCCCGTCGGCCTCGACCACGCGGCGCGCCAGATCGACCTGGTTCTCGAGCATCGCCTCGGTGGCGCGTCGGGTGTTCTCGACCACCAGGGCACCCAGCTGCAGCGTCCCTCGTTTCACGGCTTCGAGGCTCTCGGCGTAGCGTGAGCGGGTCTCGTCGTGTTCCGGGGCCATGGTCGGGTCCTCTCTCAGCCGAACCGGCCGGTGATGTAGTCCTCGGTCGCCTTGATCTTGGGTCTGGTGAAGAGCGTCGCGGTGTCGTCGAACTCGACGAGCCGTCCGGTTCGGCTCCCTTCGTCGGTCACATCCACCGTGAAGAAGGCGGTGCGGTCGCTGACGCGGGCTGCCTGCTGCATGTTATGGGTGACGATCAGGATCGTGTAGTCACGCTTGAGCTCGAACATGAGCTCCTCGATACGGAGCGTCGCAATCGGGTCGAGGGCCGAGCACGGCTCGTCCATGAGGACCACGTCGGGGCGGGTGGCGATGGCCCGGGCGATACAGAGGCGCTGCTGCTGACCACCCGACAGGGCCATCGCCGATTCGCCGAGCTTGTCCTTCACCTCCTCCCACAGGGCTGCCTGGCGTAGGGACTCCTCCACGAGACCGTCGAGGTCGTCGTCGCCGCCGAGCACCCGGGGGCCGAAGGCGACGTTGTCGTAGATCGACTTGGGGAACGGGTTGGGCTTCTGGAACACCATGCCGATCCGCCGGCGCACCTCGACGGGATCGACCCCGGGGCCGTAGAGGTCGACCCCGTGATACTCGACCACCCCGCTCACCCGGGCGATCGGGATCAGGTCGTTCATCCGGTTGAGACAGCGCAGCACCGTCGACTTGCCGCAGCCGGACGGTCCGATCAGCGCGGTGATCTGGTTCTCCTGGAGGGCGAGGTCGACGTCGGCCACGGCCAGGAAGTCTCCGTAGTGGACCGACAGGCCCCGCACGTCGAGCATCACGGCGGCGTCGGGATTGGGCCTCGAGGCGCTGGTGGCCGTGGTCATGGTGGGCCGGTGGCCGGCGTCGATGCCCTCGGGGTCTGTCTGGTCCACGCTCGGGTCCTCCTCGTTGGTCATGTCAATGCTCCCGGTACTTGGTCTCGAAGTGGTTTCGCAGCCAGACCGCGACCGAGTTCATCGCCAGCACGAGCACCAGCATGATGATGACGCCGGCGGCGGCGAGCACCCGGAACTCCTCCTGGGGTCTCGTCGAGTAGTTGTAGATGAGAACCGGCAGAGTCGTGTACCGGCTGGTGAAGGTGGGATCGAACGTGATGAAGTTCACGGCTCCCACCAGGAGCAGCGGGGCGGCCTCCCCGATGGCCCGGGCCACGGCGAGGATCACGCCGGTGAGGATCCCGGGGAGGGCGATCGGGAGCACCTGCCGCCGCGTGGTCTGCCACTGCGTCGCACCGAGGGCCATGGCTCCGTCCGAGATCGACGATGGGACCGCCTTGATGGCCTCGCGGGCCGCCAGGATCACGGTGGGGAGTACCAGCATGGCGACGGTGATGGATCCTGCGATGGCGACGAAACCGAGCCCCAGCGGTCCTCGGGCCACGAAGGCGAGGCCGAGGATGCCGAAGACGATCGAGGGCACGCCGGCGAGGTTCTGGATGTTGAGCTCGATGAGTCGGTTCCACCAGCGGTCCTTTGAGGCGTACCGCTCCAGGTAGATGGCCGACCCGACGCCGAGGGGCACGATCAGCATGATGACTCCGCTGATGACCCAGAGGGTGCCCAGGATCGCCGGTCGGTAGCCAGCGCCGCCGGGGTTGATCGTCGATGGTCCTTCGGTGAGGAGTGTCCAGCTGAGGCGCCCTCCGCCCTCGACGAACATGAAAACGATGAGGGAGAGCAGTCCGACCAGGGCGAACGAGAGCCCGACCAGCATGATCCCGAGGAACGCCGTGCTCGTGGCCCGACCGCGTCGGGTCCGTGCGGTCAGTGCAGCCATCGTGGCCGACCGGGCGCCCTCGGCCGCCCGGCGTACCCGGCGGGGGGTGGCGGTGGGGGGCATCAGTCGTACAACTCCCGGAAGCGGCGGACGAATCGGATGGCGATCGTGTTGAGGATGAGGGTGGCGGTGAAGAGAAGGGTGCCGACGGCGAATAGCGTGTCGTAGGCGAGGGTCCCCACCGGGATGTCGCCGGTCGCCCTCCCGGCGATGTAGGCGGTCATCGTCTGGACCCCCTCGGTGAGATCGAAGGACAGCCTGGGGTTGCCGGCACCGGCGGCAATGAGCACCACCATCGTCTCGCCTACGGCCCGGGAACCGGCGAGCACGATCGCGGCGACGATGCCGGAGATCGCTGCCGGGAAGACGACCCGGAGAGACACGGCGAGCTTGCCCGAACCCAGGGCGTAGGCCCCCTCTCGCAGCGCTCGGGGTACTGCTCGCATGGCGTCGTCGGCGATCGAGGCCACGAGCGGCACGATGAGCAGCCCGACGGCGACGCCGGCCACGCCGACCGAGAAGGGGGATCGCCAGTCGCCGAGAAAGGGGAACAGGTTCTTGATCAGGGGGTGGAGGAACCAGAAGGCGAACAGGCCAATGGCCACGGTGGGGATTCCCTCGAGCACTTCGAGCGCCGGCTTGATCACGCGACGAACCTTCGGTGATGCATACTCGGACAGGTAGATCGCCGACAGCAGCCCTACCGGGATGGCCACCGTGAGGGACACGACGAGGATGATCCCGGTCCCCACCACGATGGGGAGCACGCCGAAGGAGGGCGTGGCGAACGACGGCGCCCAGGTGGTCCCGGTGAGGAACTCACCGATCGGCACCTGGCCGAGGAACGAGATGGTCGGCCCGATCATCGAGAGCACGATGCCCATCGTGATCACGACCGACAGGGCCGCACACAGGAAGAGGAGACCCCTGATCACGGTCTCCCCGTACCGGGACCCGGAGGGAACCAGGGGCCGGCGTGTTCCCACGCCGGCCCCTGGTTCGTCGCTGCCTCTGGTCATCCGCCGACGAGGTTAGCGACGCGCTGCCGGGCCTCTTCCTGCTGCTCGGGAGTCATCGGCACGAACTCGGCGAGTTCGGCGATGTGCAGGGCGTTCTCCACGTAGAACTCGGCGAAGGCGAGCACCTCCGGCCGGGCGAGCGCCGAATTGCTGAAGTAGACGAACAGCGGGCGTCCGAGCGGCTGATACGTCCCGTTGCGTACGTTCTCCGGGGTCGGCTCGACGCACCCGTTGCCGCCGTCTATGGCCAGACCCTTCACATCCGCCAGGACCTCCTGGTAGTAGGAGAAGGGGATATAGCCGGTGGCGCCGCGGTCGGTCTGGATGGCCCGCACTGCGGCGAGGTCGTCCTCGCCGATGTCGTTGTAGTCGGTCCGGATCTGACCGACCTCCCCCATGATCGACTCCGTGAAGAAGTCGAACGTGCCCGAGTCGGTGCCAGGCCCGTACGGGCGGAGGGGTTCGTTGGCCCACTCGTCGGGCAGGTCGAGACCGTCGACCTCTCCCCAGATGTTGACCGTGGACCCGAAGTCCCAGATCTGGCGGACCTGCTCGACGGTCAGGCACTCGATAGGCAGGTCGTTGTTGACCAGGATCGTGAGAGCGTCGTTGGCGAACTGAACGAAGTCGTACTCGATGTCGTTCGAGGTGCACAGTTCCATCTCGCTCTCGGAGATCTGCCGCGACGAGTCGTTGCCGTCCGTCTCACCGATACAGAACTTCTGGAACCCGCCTCCGGTGCCCGAGATGGCCACCGTGACGCGAACGTCCGGGTTCTCCTCCATGAACAGCTCGGCGGCGACTTCCGTGAGCGGTCCGACGGTCGATGATCCGTCGATGAGGACGTCTCCGCTGAGTCCGTCGCCATCTCCGGAGCGCCCACCACAGGCCGCCGCGGTGAGGAGCACTGCCAGTGTGACGGCACTCAGCCGCCTCGATGATCGTGTCATGGGTTCCTTCCTCATTTCGTGATGCTCATGCATGTGTCGCCGGGGACGCTACGGAGCGGCGGTGAAGCCGACGGGACGGGTGCGTGACGCCGGCGTGAACTCTTGATCTCCTGCTGCTGTGTGGACGCGGGCTGCTCCTATGCTCGGCGTCGTGGACACCGGCACCGTGATCGCCGTGGTGGTCGCCGCGACGACGTCGATCGTGGTGGTCCTCCTCTGGATCACCCACCGCCGGAGCGCCGCGGCCGTCGATGACGCCCTGCGGCGGGTCAGCGGTTCCGTGCCGCGCAAGCGGCGTGCCAGCGCCCTGGCGTCCGCCTTGGACGCCTTGGAACGCTCCACCGCGTCGGCACAGCGCGAGCGCGGTCGGCTCGCCGGAGCGGTACATCTGGCGCCGCTAGGCATCCTCATCACCGACGACAGCGGGGGCGTCATCAGCGCCAACCCCGCGGCGGAGCGGTTCCTCGGGTCGAGGCTGGGCGAGGCCGTCGCCGAAGTTCGCGTCCGTCAGGCAGTGGAGAAGGCGGTCGTCACCCGGCGCGCCGTCGAGGTCGAGGTCGAGCTGTACACGCCGGTTCGCAGCATCATCGAGGTGACGGCCGTTCCCCTCGACTTCGGCGTGGAGAGCATCGGCGCGGTCGCCTTCATCGTCGACGTCACCGAGGAGCGACGGGTGCTCGCCATGCGGCGTGACTTCATCGCCAACGTCAGCCATGAGCTCAAGACCCCGCTGGCGGCCCTCGCCGTCCTCGCCGAGACCCTCGCCGCCGGGGTGGGGGATCCGGTCACCGCCACGGCACTGGCCGGCCGGGTCGAGGCCGAGGCGCATCGTCTTGCCGAGCTCGTCGACGACATCCTGGACCTGTCCCAGGCCGAGGCGGCCGAGGTTCGGCATCGACCGGTGCCGATCGCCGCCGTGATGGGCGAGATCGAGACCCAGTTCGCCGACCTGGCAGCCGATCGCGGGGTGTCTCTCGTCGTCGATCCCGTCCCCGAGGAGGCGCTGGTGAGCGGCGATCGGCGTCAGCTGCGAGCCATGGTCGCCAACCTGGTCGACAACGCCATCAAGTACTCGGCGACCGGCGGGAGTCGGGAGGCGGAGGTGCGTGTTCATGTTGTCGTCGATCGTGGCCGGGTTCGGATCGCGGTGACCGACGAGGGGATCGGAGTCTCCGAGGCCCATCTCGACCGCATCTTCGAGCGCTTCTACCGGGTGGACCGGGCGCGCAGCCGGCAGACCGGTGGCACGGGCCTCGGCCTCTCCATCGTGCGGCACATCGCCCGGACTCACCGCGGAGATGTCACGGTGATCAGCACCGAGGGTGTCGGGTCCACGTTCACCGTGGACCTGCCGCGGTGGGAGGGCGAATGACTCGCGTCCTCATCATCGAGGACGAGCCGTCCTTCGTCGACGCCCTGACCGTAGCGCTCGACCGTGAAGGGTTCGAGGTGTCGGCCGCCTCCGACGGGAAGGTCGGGCTCCAGGCGTTTCGTCGTGACCCGGTCGACATCGTGCTCCTCGACCTGATGCTTCCCGGCATGTCCGGACTCGACGTGTTGCGGGGGATCCGTAGCACTTCGGCCGTTCCGGTGATCGTCGTCAGCGCCAAGGATGCTGAGGCCGATGTCGTCACTGCCCTCGAGATCGGGGCCGACGATTACGTGACCAAGCCCTACTCGGTGCGGGAACTGATCGCCCGGATCCGAGCGGCATCGCGACGGGCGACGCCACAGGCCGACGACTCGGTCTGCACCGTCGGGACCGCCACACTCGACCTGGGAGCGATGCGTCTCACCGTCGGGGACCGAGGCGACGACCTCCCCAAGAAGGAATTTGAGGTCCTGGCGATGCTGATGCGCCAGGTGGGACGGGTGGTGTCCAGGGAGGACCTCCTCGACGAGATCTGGGGATACGCCTGGCTGTCCGAGACCCGCACCCTCGACCAGCACATCCGCCGATTGCGTCGCCGCCTGGAAGTGGATCCGGGAGCCCCCCGCATCGAGACGGTGCGCGGCGTTGGCTACCGGCTCACGGCTCCGCCGGTAACCGGTAACGGGTAACTAGGAGAGGCGCCCCAGCGCCTCCACGTAGGCGTCGAACTCGCGGGCATTGGCGCGGCTGTCGGTGGCGATGATGTCACGCACGATCCCCCCCTCATCGAGCACGAACGTGCTCCGGTTTGCGGCTCCCACCGCCTCGTCGAACGTCCCGTAGGCAGCGGTGACCGCCCCGTGGGGCCAGAAGTCCGACAGCACCGGGAAACCGAAGCCGTTCTGGTCCGACCAGGCCTTGTTCGCTGGCAGGGTGTCGGTGGTGATGGCGACCACGTTGGCGTCGAGGTCGTCGAGCTCGGACAGGCGATCCCTGATCGCACAGAGCTCCCCCTCACAGGTCCCGGTGAACGGGAAGGGGATGAACACGACCAGCGTCTTGCGGCCCGTGAGATCGTCGAGGCTCACGAGCTCGCGGTCGACGTTTCGCAGGGAGAACGGAGGTGCCGGCTGGCCGATCTCGACGGTCATGGAGAGGTCCCTTCAGACGCTTGGAACAGCATCGTATCGGTCCGGTGGGAGTCTCCGACCTCTCAGGAGCCGATCGCCTCAAGAGCCGACCGCCCGAGTCCGATAGGAAAGTGATGAGCGAAACGATCGTGCTGTCGCCGCGCCCGGTGGCGACCGACATCCCGACCCTGATCCGTCTGCGCCGCCGGACCATGGCGGCCCTGACGGTCGTGCTCGTCGTCGTCATCCTGGTGATCTGCGTCGTCGCCGCCGTGTCGGCGACACCCCGGCTCTTCGTATGGGCGGCCGTCGGGATCGCCACTGCCATTCTGCTCGTGGTTCAGATCAGGGCGGGCTCCGACGACCTTCGCCCGGTCGCCGTGCTCCATGCGGCAGCGGCTCCTTTCATCGTCGCGCTGGCACCCTCCGGGTCGATACCGGGGGTGCTCACCGCTCTCGTCATGTCCGCGGTCCTGGTGTTCTCCATCTCGGCTCGGACCCGCCTCACCGGCATCACCGGTGCGGCGGTACTCGCCACCTACGGCTTCGTGGCGTACACCCGGACGAGCGGCCCTGGCGGCCTCGTCGGCGCTGCCGCTCTCGTCGGTGCCGCCGCCGTGGCGTGGAGGGTGCTCGACGGCCTGGTGGGGGAGCTCCGGGAGGGGGAGGACTCGTATCGGCACCTGTTCGACCGGGTTCCGGTCGGCTTGTACCGGACGGCACTGAGCGGTGAGATTCTCGACGCCAACCATGCCCTCGGCCAGATCCTGGGCTACTCCCGCCACGAGGTGATCGGCGTCAATGCGCGAGATTTGCTCGAGGATCCCGAGGACCTCGGGCGTCTCCGATCGAAGCTCGGCGGTGATGTCGACCAGTTGACCACCGACGTGCGGTTCCGCAGAGCCGACGGAGAGCTCATCTGGATCCGGGACCGTACTCGGTTGGTCCTCGATCAGGATGGCCAGATTCTCTGTTTCGAGGGAGAGTTGCAGGACGTCACCGAGGAGCGGCGGCACCTCGAGGAGCTCGAGTCGCTGGTGAAGTCCAAGTCGGAGTTGATCGGCGCGGTGAGCCACGAGATCCGCACGCCGCTGACCGCAGTCGTCGAGTTCCTCGATCTGGTGCTCGACGGGTCGAGGCGTCTCGATCCCGAGCACGGGGAACTGCTGGCGATGGCCTCGGAGCAGGCCTATGACGTCGCCGGGATCGTCGAGGACCTGTTGACCGCCGCTCGCATCGACAACCGCGAACTCGTCGTCCACATGGAGTCCGTCGACGTGCGCGCCGCCATCGACGCAGCCGTCAGGTCGCTGGGTGTAGCCGGCTCCGATGACTTCAGCGTCGACGTCGGGTCAGGGCTCGCGGTGATGGCTGACGGGGGACGCGTCCGCCAGATCGTGCGGAACCTGGCGGTGAATGCGACCCGGTACGGCGTGCCACCGATCCGGGTCTCGGCCCAGGCGACACCGGACGGCGTCGAGATCGTCGTCGCCGACCGGGGGACGGCCATTCCGACCGCCGTGGCCGATCGGATCTTCGAAGCCTTCTACTCGGGTGCGCCTGGATCGAGCCAGCCCGGCTCGATCGGTCTCGGTCTGTCGGTGTCACGACGCCTTGCCCGGCTCCTGGGGGGCGCTCTGGATCACCGTCGAGTCGACGGAGAAACCCAGTTCGTCCTCAGCCTTCAGGCGGCCTCCCAGCACGACTACGCCACGAGCACTGCAGCAGCAGCCAAATAGCTACCGGCTACCGGCTACCGGCTAACAGCTACCAGCTACCGGCTACCGGCTACCAGTCAGACTCCGGTTGACGGTTGACGGTTGACGGCCAGCTCAAAGAAGCACTCTCGCTGCCCAGCCGGTGGGGTCGTCGAGTTCGGTGTCGGTCGGGAGCATGTCCGGACCCTCCCAGAGGCGATCCAGGGCGTCGTCGCCCCAGCGGCGGGCGACGTCATTGCAGAAGGTGGTGCCCCTCGACGGTACACCCGGGTCGAGGCTCACGCCGAGGAAGCCGTGGGCGAGCCCCTCCTGTCCTCGAGCCTCGGACCGGCGAGCGTCGAGCGCCACCTCGATCCGGTCCAGGTCGGGCAGGTAGGCGGCTCCGACCCGCCGGACGATCGCCGCTCCACATCCTTCGATCACGGAGTAGAAGGCGGTCAGCCTTTGGTGCGACTCGCCGAACTCGGTGGGCTGATCGAAGATCTGCGGGGTGTCACCGCCATCGAGGATCCTCTGGATCGCATCGGGATCTTGGAGGAGTCGCAGCCGTTCCTGGAGCGCCTCGTCATCGATGTCCGTGCTCGCCGCGTGGGCATCGCCGAGCATCTCCAGGTGCTCGTGGGTCCAGGGGACCTCGAGGATCGCCTGGTGTGCCACTTCGCGCAGCGCCGCCCACATGGTCACCTGCTGCCGGTCGAGGTCGTGGCCGTCGGCGAGTTCGGTGAGGTTGTCGGGCACGAAAGTGGGGGCGCGCGCTGCGCTCTCGATGATCCCCCGGTCGAAGCTCGCGCAGACTCGTCGGCTCACGAGGCCGCTGAGCGCACCCACCTGCATGCCGACTAGCGACGGTGCCAGCGGCTGCAGCATCGCACCCAGCTCCCCTCCGGCGGCCCCCATGCGCTCGGCGATCGGAGCCGCCAGGTAGGTGAGGCCCTCGCTGGTCGAGCCTGCCCAGGAGCGGCGATCGAGGATGGACGGTGGTGACGGAAGTGCCGTCGCATCCAGCGGGGTACCGGCGGCAACGAGCCGCTGAGCCGTTGGCACGAGATCCAGTAGCTGATCTGCTGCCCACGGATCGATGGGCGCGGCCGGCCCGGCGACGCTCTCGGCGATCTCCCGGGCGAGGCGCCAGTTGACCGGCCCGGGGGATCGGAACAGGTCGGCGAGCCGGTCGAAGAGGTTGTCGGTCACACGCCCTCCGGTCGCTGGCGGAGGGTGATGTCGAAGGTGAGGCGTTCGCCGGATCGGTCGACGACGAGCTGGACGACATCATCCACCCGGCGAAGCCGCATACGGACGACCAGGTCCTCCATCGTCGTCAGCTCGAAGCCGTCGACGGCCACGATCACGTCGCCAGTGGCGACCCCGGCATCGGCGGCCGCGGTGTCCGCGATCACCTCCTCGACGAGCACCCCGGCAGGGCGGCTGGAACCGTCATCCGACTCCGGATAGTGGGTGCTGCCGGAGACTCCGAGGAAGGCATGGGTGACCACCCCGTCCTCGATCAGGTCGGCGACGATGCGCTCCACGATCTCGATGGGGATGACGAACCCGACACCCTCCTGCCCGTAGTCGCTCACTCCGACGCCGGTGGTGATGCCGATGAGGAGTCCCCGTCCGTCGACGAGGGCGCCGCCGCTCGACCCACGGGTGAATGGCGCATCGGTCTGGAGGAGGCCGAAGTGATCCCTACCGCTGATGGTGACACTGCGATTCAACGCCGAGACGACGCCGGCGGTCACCGATGGGCCACCCCCGATGAGCTGCGGGTTCCCCACCGTGTAGGCCGAATCCCCGACGGAGATGTCCTCGGTGCTGCCTGTGGCGAGTGGCACCAGTCCGGGACGGTCGACGGTGACGACGGCCAGATCGGTCAGGTCGTCGCTGCCGACCAGTGTCGCCGGGACGATCGTCCCGTCGCTGAAGGTGATCTGGATGGCGGCGGCATCGGCGATGACGTGGTGGTTGGTGACGATGTGGCGATCGTCGAAGATCACACCCGAGCCGCCGCCCTGTCCGACGAATCCGTCGTCGGTGGCCGTACCGACCTGCACGACGACGATGGACGGGATGACGGCGCGAGCGACGTCGGCGAGGCTCGGGTCTGCCGGCAGTGTCGAGGTGGTAGTGGCCGGGGGCAGGGTGGTGGTGACGGTGGTGGCGACCGCTTCCACCCGGTCGGTCGCCCATCGGGTCGTCACCGCTCCGACGATCGAGCCGAAGAGCGCGGCCATGGCGACCACCAGCACGAGCGCAGCCGAGACTCGCCGCGATCGGGGCTCTCTTCGCGGGGTCGCCGCCGGTAGCGGGGGCCAAGCGATCGGCTGGGACGGCGCCGGCTCCGCGGGATCGAACGTCGGGTCGGTGCCAGCGTCGGCTGGCCCGGTAGTGTCGGCCATGAGGCGATTGTATGGACCCAGAATCCCTACGCCGACCCGGCGACCTGGTGGTCGTCTCGGCCGACCCCATCGACCCGACGGCCCTCGTCGCCCGGGTCGTTGTACCCGCCGCGGGCGCCGTGGTGCTGTTCCTGGGCACGGTGCGGGACCACTCTGCGGATCGCCGGGGGGTCGTCGCCCTCGAATACGAGGCGTACACGGGCGTGGTGGAGGAGTCGATCTCATCGGTCGTCGGCGAAGCCCGTGACCGCTGGCCGCTGTTGGTGGTCGCCGTGGCTCACCGCACCGGGCGACTCGCGGTGGGGGAGGCCTCGGTCGGCGTCGCCGTGTCGGCTGCTCATCGTCCCGAAGCCTTCGACGCCGCCCGCTACCTCATCGACGAGTTGAAGCAGCGCGCCCCGATCTGGAAGAAGGAGATCTGGGAAGAAGGCGAAGAGTGGGTTTCAGGAGCTGGTAGCTCATAGCTCATGGCTCATGGCCAGAGAAGCATCGGTTGACGGGTAACGGGTAACGGGTAACCGGCAACGGGTGACGCCGCTGCCCCGGCAGCGGGGCGCCCGGCTTGGTATCGTGCTCGCCCAACGCCCCCGGGGAGTCCCGTTGTTGCAGCTGAAGAATCTCGAGGTCGTCTACAGCGATGTGATCCTCGTGCTTCGCGGCATCTCGCTGCAGGTTCCCGACGGCAAGATCGTCGCGCTTCTCGGCGCCAATGGCGCGGGGAAGACCACCTCGCTGCGGGCGATCAGCGGGCTGCTCGACGTACACAACGGGGATGTGACCAAGGGACAGATCCTGCTCGACGAGCGTCCGATCCATGCCCTCGCCCCACACAGGATCGTGGGGGCCGGAATCAGTCAGGTGCTCGAGGGCCGGCGGATCCTCGGCGAGATCAGCGTCGAGGAGAACCTCCGGCTGGGGGCGCACACCGCCCGCAAGCACATGGCCGAGAGTCTCGATCGCGTCTACGGGCTGTTCCCCGCCCTCAAGGAGCGACCGAAGTTCACCGCCGGCTACCTCAGCGGCGGCCAGCAGCAGATGCTGGCGATAGGACGGGCGCTCATGTCGCGTCCGAGGTTCCTGCTCCTCGACGAGCCCAGCCTCGGGTTGGCGCCGCTGCTGGTCCAGCAGATCCGCGACATCATCGTGGAGATCAACCGGCAGGGCACCGGCGTGCTCCTCGTCGAGCAGAACGCGATGATGGCGCTGTCGATCGCCGATCACGGCTACATCCTCGAGACCGGGAAGGTGGTCATGGACAAGCCCGCCCAGACCTTGCTCCAGGACGACGACGTGCGGGAGTTCTATCTGGGCCTGCACGGTGAGGACACCGCCTCGTTCGCCCAGGTCAAGCACTACCGACGCAAGAAGAGGTGGTTGTCATGAGAGCTCGCTTGCTTCACGAGGTCCTCGAGCCGAGCACCGGCGACGAGGTGGTGCTCGACATCGATGATCTCCACCTCTCGTTTGCCGGCATCAAGGCGATCGACGGCGTATCACTCGCCGTCCGCAACGGTGAGATCTTCGCCATCATCGGACCCAACGGAGCCGGCAAGACGTCGATCTTCAACTGCATATCGGGTGTCTACCACCCGCAGGAGGGGTCGATCCGATTCCTGGGCGAGGACATCCTGGGTAAGAAGCCGAGCGCCATCGCCAACATGGGGGTAGCGCGCACCTTCCAGAACATCGAGCTCTTTCCGCAGATGACGGTGCTCGACAACCTCATGTTGGGCCGACATCGCCACCTCCGCTACGGAACGGTTGCCGGAATGGTGCGGGTCGGCAGGGCGGCCCGCCAGGAGGCCGAGAACCGCGAGGTGGTCGAGGCGATCATCGACTTCCTCGACATCCAGCCTCACCGCAAGTCCTACGTGTTGATGCTTCCCTACGGGATCCAGAAGCGGGTCGAGCTGGGTCGGGCGCTCGCCATGGCCCCCAGGGTGTTGCTCCTCGACGAGCCCGCCGCCGGGATGAACCTCGAGGAGACCGAGGACATGGCCCGGTTCATCACCGACATCCGCCGGGAGCTCGGTATCGCCGTCGTTCTCGTAGACCACGACATGCGCATGGTCATGGATCTCGCCGATCGGGTACTCGTCATCGACTTCGGCAAGCCGATAACCACCGGGACCCCGGCCGAGATTCAATCAAACCAGGACGTGATCGCCGCCTACCTGGGGCAGCCCCATGCGACCGCAGAGACAGGAGAGCACTCATGACCGCCACCCTCGATCACCAGACCACACTGAACACGCCGGCGGCCCAGTTGCGCCGTCGTGCCGAGGAGATGCCGACCGCGGTGGCGCTGCGCGAAAAGAATCGCGGCATCTGGCGCGAGGTCACCTGGGCCGAGTATTGGGATCAGGCGGAGACGTTCGCCCACGCCCTCATCGCTCATGGCGTGGAGCGGGGCGATCGGATCGGCATCCACTCGGACAATCGACCGGAGTGGTTGTACACCGACCTCGGGTCGCTCTCCGCCGGGGCGGCCTGCATGGGCCTGTACCCCACCAACCCGGCCGCCGAAGTCCAGTACCTCCTTCAGAACTCGGGGTCGCGGATCCTGGTGGTCGAAGACGAGGAGCAGGCGGACAAGGTCCTGGCGATCCCGACGGACGTACTCCCCGCACTCGAAGTCATCGTGTACCTGGAGCATCGGGGGGTGGACGCCTATGACGATCCCCGGCTCATCTCCTGGGATGCCTTCATGGCCGCCGGCCGCGCCCATCGCGAGGAACATCCCGATGCCGTGGCCGAGAGGATGGCGGCGGCGACCCCGAGCGACCTCGCCTACCTGGTGTACACATCCGGCACGACCGGCCCTCCCAAGGGATCGATGCTCACCCTGGGGAATCTCCAGTTCGCCATGCAGGTGGCGAACAGTGAGGAAGGCCTCATCGGCGAGCCGCCCGGCACCGACGACCTGGTGGTGTCCTACCTGCCGCTGTGTCACATCTACGAGAAGCTGGTGTCCGTCCTCGTCGGCATAGGATCGGGCACGGTCATCCACTTCGGGGAGTCACTGGACACCCTCGTCCAGGACATGCGTGAAGTCCAGCCCACGATCGTGCAGGGCGTCCCTCGCATCTGGGAGCGGATCCACTCCATGATGCTCGTCAAGCTGGCGTCCGGGTCCCGCCTCAAGCGGGCCAACTCGGTGATCTGGATGCGGGTGGCACGCCTCGTCGGGCGAACCCTGGTGCGTACCGAGGGTCGCCACACCCTCCTGTCCAGGGCGCTCTACACGCTGGGCAACCTGTTCCTGTATCGGGCGCTCCGCGACCGCGTCGGGCTGCGGCGGGTGCGGTACGGGATATCCGGCGCGGCGCCGATCGCTCCCGAGATCCTCGAGTTCTTCATGTCGATCGGTGTCCCCATCCATGAGGCCTACGGCATGACCGAGAACTCCGCCATCGCCACCCGTAACGTTCCCGGGCGTATCAAGGTGGGCACGGTCGGCGAGCCCTCACCGGAGATCGAGGTGAGACTCGATCCGGCGACCAACGAGATCCTGATGCGGCACCCGGCCGTGTTCGCCGGCTACTGGAACATGCCCGATGCTACGGCGCGCACCATCGACGCCGACGGCTGGCTCCACACGGGAGACGTGGGGGAGTGGGTCGACGGCACCCACATCCGGATAATCGACCGCATCAAGGACATCATCATCACCAGCGGCGGCAAGAACATCTCGCCGTCGGAGATCGAGAACTCGATCAAGACGTCACCGTTCATCAAGGAGGCGATCGTCATCGGCGATCGCCGCAAGTACCTCACCGCGCTCATCGGCATCGAGTTCGAGGTGGTCAGCGAGTGGGCTCAGCGGCGCAAGATCCCGCACACCACCTATCGCGACCTGTCAGAGAAGCCCGAGGTGGTGGAACTGGTACGCAAGGCGGTCGATGCCACCAACGAGAAATTCGCCCGGGTCGAGCAGATCAAGACATTCCGCCTGCTCACCAAGGAACTCGATCATGAGGACGGCGAGCTGACGGCGACCCAGAAGGTGAAGCGCTCCATCATCGAAGAGCGGTTCGCCGACGACATCGAGTCGATGTATCGATGAGCCTCCTCCAGGTCCTCGTCAACGGCGTGGCCCTGGCCGCCATCTACGCGATGGTGGCGCTCGGATTCGTGATCGTCTTCAAATCGACGCAGGTGCTCAACTTCGCCCAGCCGGCCCTCCTGTTGCTCGGTGCCTACTGGGTGGTCTACTTCGCCACCGTCTGGAACTTCCCGTTCTATATCGCTATCGCCATCGCCGTAGTGCTGTCGGCGCTCACCGGGGTGGTGGTGGAGCGGACCGCGCTGCGCCCGATGGTGGGCAAACCGGTCTTCGCTGTGGCGATCATGACGATCGGCATCAACACGGTGCTGACCATCTTCGCCCTCGACCTCATCGGGGTGAACATCCTGGGTATGGGCGACCCCTGGGGCCTGCAGACCCTCCAGATGGGTCCGGTGTCGATCGGGCATCGCCAGCTGGCGGCGATCGCCACCGCAGCGATCCTGGTGGTGCTCCTGCTCGCCTTCTTCCGGTACACGCGGTTCGGCCTGGCGATGCGGGCCAGCGCCTTCGATCAGGAGGTGGCGCTGACCGCGGGGGTCTCGGTGGCAGCGGTCTTCGCCGTCTCCTGGGCACTGGCGGCAGTGTTGGCGATGTTCGGCGGCCTCTTCATCGGGACCGGCTTCGGTCTCGACCGGACCGCGGGCGTGGTCGCCCTCAAGGCGTTGCCCGTGGTGGTGGTCGGCGGGCTCGACTCGATCGCGGGAGCCCTGGTCGGCGCGCTGATCGTCGCCGTCGCCGAGACGATGACGGCCTTCTACCAGCCGCAGTACGCCGAGTTCCTCGGCAGGAACTTCTCCCAGGTGGTGCCCTATCTCGTCATGTTCCTGGTGCTGTTGGTCAAGCCGCACGGCCTCTTCGGGACCGAGGAGGTCGAGCGCGTATGAGGCTCCGACCCGGCCTCGTCACCGACTACGACTCGGACGGCGCCATCTTCCGCAGCAGCGTGACCCGGCTCTGGTTCGGGCTGTTGTTGGTCGGGGCCGTGATCCTGGGCCTCGGCGTGCGCATTCCGATCGTCCCGGGTGTCTTCGGGATCCAGCTCGAGGCCGACATCCGCCTTCTGGCTGTTGGCGCTTTGTTCGCCGCCATCGCCGCCATCGGCCTGAACATCGTCACCGGTCTCGCCGGGCAGGTCTCGCTCGGCCATGCCTTCTTTTTGGGCGTCGGGGCGTTCACCGGCGCCATCCTCGGCGGGGTCGAGGTCAGCCGGCAGGTGTTCGACCTGGAGACCGGCGGTTTCGCCGAGCGGACCATCCTCTACGGCTTCGACCTCGACCTGATCGTCTGGCTGCCGGCTGCCGGGCTGGTGGCCGCCGCCATCGGGCTCCTGGTGGCACCGGTGGCGTTTCGGCTGAAGGGGCTCTATCTGGCATTCGTCACCCTCGGC
Source organism: Acidimicrobiia bacterium (assembly GCA_040902765.1). Taxonomy (NCBI): domain Bacteria; kingdom Bacillati; phylum Actinomycetota; class Acidimicrobiia; species Acidimicrobiia bacterium. The sequence continues at coordinate 57,009 of JBBDWO010000030.1, forward strand.
CTCGTCTTTCTCGGGGAGCACGTGTTCCGCGAGGCCGAGTCCTACACCGGCGGCGTCGGGGTCGGACGCGACACCGGCGTCCCCGAGGTCCTCGGGTTCCGTTTCGACCAGGCCGGCGAGGTGTTCGGCATCTTCCTGTCCAAGAATCAGAAGCTCTACTTCCTCGGCCTGATCCTGCTCCTCGTCATGGGTCTCGCCGCCAAGAACCTGGCGCGGTCGAAGGTGGGCCGGGCATTCGCCGCGGTGCGCGACCGGGACATCGCCGCCGAGATGATGGGCATCTCACTGACTCGCTACAAGACGATCGCCTTCGTGGTCTCGTCGTTCTACGCCGGGGTCGCTGGCGCTCTGCTCTATGCGGCGATCGGCCGACTCGAACCTGCCGAGTTCAACCTTCTGCTCTCCATCCGCTACTTGGCGATGGTGCTCATCGGCGGCGTGGCGACCATCAGTGGGTCGATCATGGGGGCGTTCTTCATCACCTTCCTCCCCACGATGGTCAAGTGGCTGGCGGGTTTTGCGCTCTTCGGCTTCATCTCCACCACCGGCGGGGTGTTGACCACGGCCCAGTTCGAGCAGGTGATGTTCGGTCTGCTCATCGTCGGGTTTCTGATCTTCGAGCCGCTGGGGCTGTACGGTATATGGATCAGGGTCAGGAATTACTGGAAGTCCTGGCCGTTCAGCTACTGAAAGTCCCGGCGACTTTGGATAGGCTTATAGTTCCGGTGTCCGACCGGCGACGTCCTAAGCGACTGAGGAGGAAGTAATGAAGAGACGATGGCTCATGGCCACTGGCCTCGTGGCCGTGCTGGCCCTCGTGGCCTCGGCGTGCGGCGACGACGACACGACGACCACGACCGCCGCACCCACCACGACGGCGGCGCCCACGGCCACCACTGAGGCTCCGGATGACGAAGTCGCCTTCGATGTCGGTGTGACGCCGGCGCCGTGCGAAGATGCTGTCAACGACGGCAACGGGTGCATTTACCTCGGGATCATCTCGGACCTGAGCGACGGCCCGTTCGCCGCGGTGGCGATCCCGATCACCGACGCCCAGAAGCACTTCTGGCAACGGGTGAACGCCGACGGCGGACTCGACGGGTTCGACGTCATCATTCGTGACGAGGACACATTCGACGCCCACTACACCGGCCCCGGCACCGTGGAAGGCTTCGAGCTGATGGTCGACCGGGTTCTGGCCTTTGCCCAGATCCTCGGCACCCCGCAGACCCAGGCGGTCATCCCCCGGATGATCGAGGAGAGCGTGGTCGCGGCACCCGCCACCTGGTGGTCGGGCTGGGCCTTCTCGGACCAGGGTGGCGATCACATCCTCGAGTCGGGTGCGCCGTACTGCCTGGAGGCCATTAACGGCATGACGGCCATGCACGGCCCGATGACAGAGAACTTCGGTGAGGACTACACCTGGGCGCTCGTCCGGTTCGGCGGCGACTACGGAGGCGACTACGGCAACGGCGCCATCATCGCCGCGGCGTTGATGGAACTCGGAGAGCCGCTGTTCGACCACCTGCAGACGTCGTTCGCAGCGGGCGGTGCTCCCGACGAGGCCGTGGGCTTGATCCTGACTCACCGTCCAGACCTCATCGTGTTCGTGACCGGGCCGCGGGAGATGGCGACGATCACCGGCGGTGCCTTCACCGCGGGCCACCAGGCCTTCCAGGTGCTCGGCGCCGCCCCGACGTGGAACGTAGGCCTCCTCCAGATCGCGGAGTTGGTTCCGCTCTTGGAGGCTGTTTACAACTCCACGATCCCGTGGGGCGGTTGGACCACCGACACGCCGGGGCACAGGGCCATGCGGGATGCCGCCGAGGCGAACGAAACCACGCCGAACGGTGGCTACGTCGCCGGTTGGGTGTGGTCGTATCCGATCAAGGCGCTGCTCGAGGCGGCCATCGCCTCCGGTGACCTGACGCGGGCCAACGTGCTCGCCGTCGCGGGCTCGCTGGCGGGCGTCGACTACGAGGGCATGCTGCCCACGCGGTCGTACGTCGGTGCCGTCAACGACCAGATCGTGCGGTCGTCGCTGCTGGCGCGGGTCCACAAGGAGGCGCCCGACGGCCTTAGGGTCGTCGCCCCCGAGTTCACCAGTCCGCTGGCGGACGGTTTCGATCTGGCCGCACCCTGCGACCTGGGGTAGCCGTCTGACATGACCGACGGGAGCGGCCCCCAAGGGCCGCTCCCGTCGCGTCCGGAGCCCTCCGGCTCTTGGCGCCGGCCGGTAGGCGGCAGCCGGTAACCGCAAGCCGCCGGTACCATCGCTTGCGGCGCTGATGATCGATCCCTCCACGACCCTCACCCCACCCAGGCCAGCGCGGAGCGGCGCGCGCTGGCCGTTCTTCCTCGCCGTCACCTTTCTCGCCGTAGGTATGTCGGTTGCGTTGCTGTGGCCGGTCAAGGTCCCGTACTTCGCCATGTCTCCCGGCCCCATCGAGCCGGTGGCCGATCTGGTGACCATTAAGGATGCATCGACGTTCGAACTCGACGGGTCGGCATTCCTCCTCACCGTCGGACTCAAGGAGGTCAACGCCTTCGAGTGGTTGGAGGCGCGGTTCTTCGATCCGCAGGTCGACCTGATCCCGCGCGAGGCGGTGCGACCGTCGGGCGTGAGCCGAGAGGAGTTGACCCGCACCAATCTCCAGGCGATGGACGCCTCGATCGACACGGCCGTCTTCGTGGCGCTCGACCGAGCCGGATACGAGGTCGGTTTCACTGGCTCGGGGGTGGAGGTACTCCAGATCGTCGAGGGTTCGCCCGCGGAGGGGGTGCTCCTCCTCGGGGACCGAATCACCGAGATCGCCGGCACCGCGGTGGTCACCGAAACCGACGCCGCCGCCGTGATCCGATCGTTCGGTATCGGCGACACCATCACCCTGTCGGGCACTCGCGGCAGCGAACCGCTGAAAGTGGAAATAACCCTGGTGCCGCACACCGAGCTCCCCGACACCGCGATGGTGGGAGTCCTGCTGAGCACCCTCGACCTGGAGATGGTCCTGCCATTCGACGTCCGGATCGACTCTCGGAACATCGGTGGACCGTCTGCCGGTCTCATTTATGCGATCACGCTGCTCGACCTGCTCACCGAGGAGGACCTCCTCAAGGGCTACCGGGTGGCGGCCACCGGCAGCATTCACTTCGACGAGACCGTTGGTTCGATCGGCGGCGTCCGCCAGAAGATCTACGCAGCCCGTGCCCTCGGCGTCGACATCGTCTTCGTGCCCACCGCCAACTATGAGGCGGCGCTGACCGCTGAGGGGGATGGGGTCGTCATCGTCCCGGTCGACACCCTCCAGGATGCCCTCGACCACCTCGCTGCCCTGGAACCCAAGGCCCAGCGCCTGGCAGCCAATTAGCTTTTGGCTATTAGTAGTTAGCGATTAGCCAGATTCGCCCTGACGCCCCGCGAGTGCTCCTGGCGTCTGGCCAATTGCCAATAGCTAATAGCCAATAGCTGATTCGTTGTATCGTCAGGGGCCATGGCCGACGACGAACCAACGCTCAGTCGCGCGCCCGACGACCTCGGTCCGGCGACGCTGTCAACTCGTGGCGTTCCGACCGCGAGGCGCGGCTACGAGAAGAAGTCAGTGGATGCCCTGGTCGCCATCTCGGTGGAGCGGTGGGCCGAGCTGGAGCGTCGGTACCGGTTGCTCATGGACGAAGTGGACAAGGTGGGCGGTGCCGACCACCTGGTGCGTGACCTCACGGCGATCGGCGACGAAGTCGGCCGCATTCTCGAGGCGGCCAACGACGCCGCCACCGCTCTTCGCGAGCGTGCCCGCAACGATGCCGAGCGGGTTCGTACCCAGGCGCGGCAGAAGGCGGACAAGGCGACCAGCGAAGCCGACGACGCCGCGGAGCGGGCGCTCGCCGATGCCGAAGCGGCGGCTTTCGAGGTTCGACAGGCGGCCTGGGAGCAAGGGGTGGCCCTGGTCGACGGCGCCGCCACGCGGGCGACGCAGCTCGTCACCGAGGCACGAGACGAGCTGCTGAAGTTCCGATCCGAGGGGGAGCGGGAGTCGCATCGCCGGGTCGCGGCGGCCCGGAAGGACACCGAAGACATGGTGAGGGCGGCGCGGGTGGAGGCGGAGCACCACATCGCCCGCGCTCGGATGCTCGCTGCCGAGATCCTCGAGCGAGCCGAGCTGGGTTTCGATGGGGACCTCGATGCCACCGAGCGCCGCCGGAAGGCGGTGCTCACCGACCTGGAGCTCCTCGAAGCCGAACGCTCCATCGCCGAGGTGACCGTGCTGCCCGCCGAGCCCGCCCCGGATCCAGGCTCGCTCCCGGAGCCGGTGGCCCCCGTCCACCTCGGCGACGAGTCGGGCCCCGACCCCCGCGCCGACTTCGGTGAGTCGCTGATGGCCGAGGTCGAGCAGATCCGTCGGGACGGGGAGACATCGTCCGCGCCGGGACCCGCCGACCGGGGGGCCGAGCCACGGACCCGCCGGCCCGAGCTCGGCGAGATCGGATCGTTGTTCGAAGCCCTGCGCTCGACGGCGGAGCACCAGCTGGGCTCCGGGGAGCAGTCGGGCGACGACCCGCTCGCCGTGCGGGATCGGAGACTGATGGGACTCCACAACGCGGCGTTGCGGGATGTCAAGCGCCGCATCGCCGAACTCCAGGATCGGGCGATCGAGGGGCTTGAGCAGGGCGAGTGGTCTCCGGCGGCGGAGGCCATCGGGTCAGACCTCACCGCGCTCCTGGAGCCGTTCCTGGCACGGGCTTCTTCGGCGGGCGCCGACGAGGCGCGCCAGACCACCGGTGTCGATCCGGTGATCCCCAAGGCGGGGCGGGCTCGATCGATGGTGGGCACGATGGCGGGGGAGCTCGGGAGCCAGCTGCGCGCCGCTCTCTCCCGAGGTGGCGCCGCCGCCGAGCGGATCACCGCGATCCGGTCGGTGCTGCGTACCTGGCGGGTGGACGACGCCGAGCGATGGATCGCTTCGATCCTCATCGCCGCCTTCAACGACGCGATGATTGTCTCGCTCGAAGCCGGTGGCTTCGATCGTCTTCAGGGTCTCTCGTCGGGTGTGGGGTGCACCGATTGCCTCGGTGCCGATGGGGCGGTGTGGGAGCTGGCCGATCCACCGGCGGACAAGCGGGTGCCCCCTGCCGACGCCAACTGCCGCTGCGGCGTGGTGGTGGCCAAGTAGGTTCGCGATTCGCGAGTCGCAATTCGCGATTCGCAGGACCGAGCCAACGCTGGCGTGGGTGGATCGAGCGCCTCTTGGCGAATAGCGAATCGCCAATCGCGAATTGCGGCTTTACCCGATGCCAGCCTCATCCCAGGCTCCCCTAAAGTGCATCTCTCATGATCGAACGCGACCCGATGCCTTCCCCGTTCGGGAGACCGTCACCCCGCCGGCGGTTCACCCTGACCATCCTCGGTATCGCCTTCGCGGTGCTGCTCTCCCTGCGGGGGATCGCCACGTTGTGGACCGACTACCTGTGGTTCGACTCGATGGGTTACGGGCCGGTGTGGACCACGCTGTTGTTCAACCGGGTGGTGCTCGTCATCGTGGCATCGGTCGTCGCGTTCACTCTGCTGTATCTGAACCTCGTCCTCGCCGACCGCCTCGGACCTCGCCGGCTGCTGATGGCGGGGAGCCCGGACGAGGAGATCATCGAACGCTTTCAGGAGTGGGTGTCGGCGAGGGTGCGACGGTTCCGGCTCATGGTGTCGGGCATTCTCGGGATCCTCCTCGGCCTCGGCGCCGCTGGCTGGTGGGAGCACTGGCTCATGTACAGCAACCGGCAGTCCTTCGGCAGGACCGACCCGCTGTTCGGCAACGACATCGGGTTCTACGTGTTTCAGGTCCCCTTTCTTCGGGACCTGTTCGGATGGGGCTTCCAGTTCGTCCTGGTGACGACCATCGTGGTGGCGGTCCTCCACTATCTCAACGGCGGCATCCAGTTCCAGGCCCGAACACAGCAGGTGGCACCGGGGGTGAAGGTCCATCTCTCGGTTCTCCTGGCCATCGTGGCGATTCTCAAGGCGGTCGGGTATTGGCTGGGTCGCTTCGACCTGCTCTACAGCGACCGCGGCTCGGTGTTCGGCGCCACCTACACCGACGTCAATGCCCAACTGCCCGCGCTCAACCTGCTGATCGGCATCTCCCTGCTCGCCGCAGTGCTGCTGCTGGTCAACATGAGGATCCGGGGTTGGACGCTGCCCGCGGCCGCCGTCGGGCTGTGGTTGGTGACCTCTATCGCTCTCGGTGGCCTGTGGCCCGCCGCCATCCAGCGGTTCTCGGTAGAGCCCGACGAGATCAACAAGGAGTTGCCGTTCGTAGGGCGCAACATCGAGTTCACCCGCGCCGCCTACGACCTAGAGGAGATCGCGTCGGTGAGGTATTCGGCGTCGGATCAACTCGACGCCGATGACCTCGCGGAGAACGCGGGCACCGTGTCCAATGTCCGGCTCTGGGATCCGCAGGTGCTCCTGGTCACCTATCGCCAGCTCCAGGAGCTTCGCCCCTTCTATCAGTTCACCGATGTCGACGTGGATCGCTATCTGGTCGACGGGGAGCTGCGACAGGTGATGCTGGCGTCGCGGGAGTTGGACGACGAGCGGCTGCCGCAGACCGGATGGGTCAACCAGCATCTCGTGTTCACGCACGGCTACGGGGCGGTGGTGAGTCCGACCAACGAGGTGACCGACGAGGGCCAGCCGGACTTCATGGTCAAGGACATCACCCCGGGACCTGACGTTCCCGAAGCCCTTCGGATCGACCAGCCGAGGATCTACTTCGGGGACTCGCAGCCGTCGGTTCCTTTCGTAATCGTCGGGACCAACGAGCGCGAAGTCGACTTCCCGGTGGAGATCGGCGAGGGTGCCGAGACCGTCGCCTTCAACACCTATGACGGGACCGGGGGCATCGAGGTCGGCGGCATTTTCCGTCGCGCCGCCTTCGCTCTGCGCTACGCCGACATCAACGTGTTGATCTCGGGCCAGCTGCGCAGCGATAGCAAGTTGCTGATGGAGCGCACGGTCCGGGGCATCGTCACCAAGGCGGCGCCGTTCCTCAGCCCGGACGCGGACCCATACCTGGTGGTGCTCGACGGGCGCCTCCTGTGGGTCCAGGACATGTACACCACGACCGACCGGTACCCGTACTCGACGCTCGCTGGCGACCCCGGTTCCTCAGCCGCCAGGGAAGCGGCAACAAGTCGACTCAATGTCCGATCCGGACTGCCCTCCGACTTCAACTACATCCGCAACTCGGTCAAGGCGACCATCGACGCCTACGACGGCACGCTGACCTTTTACACGATGGACGACGAGGATCCGATCCTCGGTGCGTGGCGCAGCCTGTTCCCCGACCTCTTCCAGCCCCTGTCGGAGATGCCCGATGGACTCACTGAGCACCTGCGGTATCCGGAGGACTTGTTCCGGGTTCAGTCCGACCTGTTAACCCGGTATCACATGACCGACTCCCGGGTTTTCATCAACAACGGTGACCCGTGGGAGATCGCCCGCAATCCGGCGACGACGCCACCCGAGGCCACCCGCGGCCAGTTCGAAGCCGGTAATCGGCCGATGGCCCCGTACTACCTGCTCATGCAGCTGCCTGGCGACGATGATCTCTCCTATCTGATCCTCCAGCCGTTCACCGCGGCTACGCGGCCCAACATGGTGTCGTTCCTGGTGGCCAAGTCGTCGTTGGCGGACTATGGCGACATGATCAGCTTCGAGCTGCCCCGCGACTCGTTCGTCGACGGTCCGGGCCAGGTGGGGGCGCGCATCAATCAGAACCCGGAGATCTCGCGGGAGTTCACGCTGCTCGGCCAGCAGGGTTCGCAGGTGATCCAGGGCAACATGCTCGTGGTGCCGATCGAGGAATCGGTCGTTTACTTCCAGCCGGTGTATCTCGCCGCTCGCGGCACGGGCACCGGCAACGACATCACTGCCCTCCCGGAGTTCAAGTTCGCCATTGTCGTATTCGGCGACACGATCGTGATGCGCGAGTCCCTCGCCGAGGCACTGATGGCCGTGTTCGGTGGTTCTACCGTAGATCCGGACGATCCGGAGCTCCCGGAGGAGATCCTCGAGGCGGTCGCCGAGCTGATGTCCCGGGCCGAGCAGGCATTTGAGCGCGCCGATCTGGCGCTGCGCGATGCCGACCTGGCCGAGTTCCAGCGTCAGGTGGCCATCGCCCGCAGCCTGATCGCCCAGGCGAACCGGCTGATCGACGAGGCCGTCAGCGAGTAGATCGCGACCGGTTCATTGCCAGATCGGATTCGCTTGAACCCGGGTCGTTGCCAGGTTGGGTCTCGAGTTCCGATCATCGAAGGCCAGATGCCGACAGACGCGGGGACCGCTTCGGATGGCGGTCGATTCGCCCACCGCACCGCCCGGGTGATGCGCGACGCGAGGGCCGAGGCTTCTCCGGTAGCCGGTAGCCGGTAGCCGGTGGCCGGTAGCTGGGCCGCTCGTTCCCGGTAGCCTGCCGCCATGGCCGACCTGACCCTGGCTGCCTCCTGGTATCGCTCTCGGGATGTGTTCGACGCCGAGCGGATTGGCGTGTGGGGCTGTGAGTGGCTGGTGTTCGCCCCGGGTGCCAGGCTCGACGCGCCGAGCCGGTATGTCGCCGACACCATTGCCGGGTGGCCGCTGGCGGTCGTCGTGGGACCCGATGGGGAGCTCCGCGGCTTTCACAACGTATGCGCCCATCGTGGCGGACCCATCGTCTGGCCGGGCCACGGGGCGGCGCCGAACCTCGTCTGCCGCTACCACGGGTGGGCCTACGACTGGGACGGCTGGCTCAAGACCGCCCGCGACTTCGGCGGCGATCCGCCGCCCGGTGAATACCGGCTGCCGCCAATCCGGGTGGAGCGATGGCGCAACCTGGTGTGGGTCAACCTCGACCCCGACGCCCCGGACCTGGTCGACTCGCTCGGGTCGTTCTCCACCCAGTGCGACGAGTTCCCCCTCGAGTCGTTCGAGTTCACCCACGCGCAGGAGCGGGTGCTGCACTGCAACTGGAAGACCTACGCCGACAACTACCTCGAGGGCTATCACATCCCGCTGCTCCACCCGGAGCTGAACCGCGAGATCGACGTGCGCAAGTACCGGGTCGAGATATTCGAGGAAGACGGTTACTGCCTGCACACCGCACCGACCCGCGCTGGTGCGGCCAACGCCGGGCGCTGGCTGTTCCGGTATCCGAATCTGGCGCTCAACGTCTACGCCGACGGGATGAATGTCGAGCGGATCCTCCCCGACGGCCCCGAGCGCACCCGGGTCGTCAATCAGTACTTCTTCGCCGACCCCGACGACCCCGGCAACGACGAGACGGTGAAGATCAGCGGCGTGACCCTCGATCAGGACCAGGCGATCTGCGAGGCGGTGCAGCGCAACCTCGACGCCGGCGTCTACGAGGCCGGTCCGCTCAGCCCCAAGCACGAGGGTGCCGTCGGATGGTTCCACGACCGAATCCGGGCTGCGGCGGGGCTGTAGACCAAGTAGCGAGTAGCGAGTAGCGAGTAGTAGCGAGTACAAGTACGGAGTACTGAGTACCTACCCATCTCCCCTACACATGCGGTATTGTTCTGTGTATGCGATCGATTCGGATCCAAGTACTCGTCGAACCAGAGGAGCGGGCGCGGATGCGTGCCGAGGCGGAGCGGGAAGGAAAGTCGCTGTCCGAGTGGCTCCGGGATGCCGGAAACGAGCGGCTGGCTGCACGGCGCTCGCCTGCGCTGACCTCGACCGATGCGCTCGCCGCCTTCTTCGAGGACTGTGACGCCCGGGAGCACGAAACGGAACCGGACTGGGCCGAGCACCTCGCCGTGATGGCGCGCTCTCGCGGCGGATCGTCTTTTGCACCGTGATCTTCGTCGACACCAACGTGTGGATGTACGCCGTCGGGGGCTCGCATCCGCTGCGGAGGCGGGCCCGGGCGCTTCTGCTGGAGCACGCTGACGGTCAGCGGATGGCAACGTCGGCGGAGGTGCTCCAGGAACTCCTCCACGCCTACCTACCGGTGCAGCGGGTGGACACCCTGGACGCCGCCTTGCGGTTAGCTACCGAGCTGGCCGACGTGTGGTCGCTCGACGCCGACGACGTCGCCCTCGCTCGCGCACTCCACTCCGCCCATCCCGGGTTGTCGGCGCGTGACCTGATCCACCTCGCGGTGTGTCTGCGACGCGAGGTCACCAGCCTGCTCTCGTTCGATCAGGGTCTCGTCGTCGCCTTCGGCGGTCGCTGAGACCTCCTGCGGCGAGATCGGCTCCCGCGGGTATATGGGCATGGCGCCGGTATCGTCGCGGTGACGATGCACACAGGATCTACCGTGGCCGACGACGAAACGGCCGCACGCGAGCATCCAGAACCGTCGCGTTGGCGGCCGCTCGTCGCTGCGGGTCTGTCGCTACTCGTCCCGGGTTGGGGGCAGTGGTTCGTGGGCCGTCGGCGGCGCGCCGTCCCGTTCTTCGTCGTCACCGGTGCCCTGCTCGTCATCGGTGCCTACCTCGCCACCAAGGGCATGTTCTCGCTCCTCGAGATCTTCGTCCAGCCGCAGTGGGTGTGGACGCTCGTCATCGGCAACATCGCCGTCTTCATCCTGCGCCTGATATCGGCGGCGGACGCATTCGTGGTCGCCGGCGGCCTGGACCAGGGTCGCGCCGGGGCGGTCACCGCGATCGTCTCGGTGTTCCTGTGTTTCCTGCTGGTGGCGCCGCACATCTTCGTCGGGTCCAAGGCTGCCTCGTGGCTCGAGGTGCTTGGCGTGTTCGCCGCCGATGACGCACCCGGCAAGCGAGCGCACCATCCGCCGGCGATCGAGGTCGACGACCCCGAGATACCGGTGGAGGTCCCACACACCTGGAAGTGGGGTGTGGTCCTGGGTGCTCCGGACGGCCGGACGCGTATGGAACAGCCCGAACAGGACCTGGGGGGAGTCCTCGGTCCGCTCGACGATGAACGCATCACCGTGCTGCTGGCGGGTGGGGACTTCGGACCGGGACGTTCCGATAACCGCACCGACGTGATGATCATCGCCACTATCGACATGGCCACCAATCGGGCGTCCCTGGTCAGCATCTCACGGGAGCTCGTCGGGTTCATCGTGCCGCCGGCCCTCCAGAATCACCCCACCATCGTCAGTTACCAGACCGGGTGGTGGAATCAGGCGGTTCGCGCCCAGGAGCAGGGAAACTCCTACGCCACCCACGACGACTTGCCGGAGGAGATGGACCGGACGATATGGCTCTCCCGTATCAATGAGCTGTACACGCTGGCCATCCGTGCCGATTCGCCGGCGTACCGGGGCGAGGTCGATCCCGGCCTTGCCGCGCTCGCCGACAGCTTCGAGCTGTCGCTCGGGATCCGCATCGATTACTACGCCATGGTCACCATGCCGGGCTTCGTCGACTTCGTCGATGCCCTGGGCGGTGTCTGGGTGACCAACCGGGAGACGGTGGACCTCGAGTTCTCCCCCGGCAAGCCCGGTGATCCGTGGATCGAGCTCCAGCTGGAGCCGGGCGTGGTGTTCCTGGACGGGCGGACCGCTCTCGCCTACGTGCGGAATCGCACCGGTACCAGTGACCTTTACCGCACCCGCCGTCAACGGTGCTTCATCAGGGAACTCGCCGGTCAGATCGATGCCACGGCCGTCGTTCGTCGCTTCGAGGGCATCACCCGGGCAGTGTCCCGACACACCATCACCAACATCCCTTTGCGGCTACTGCCCGCCTTCGTCGAGGCGGTAGGCAGAGTGGACCGTGCGAACATCGCCAACCTGTCGATCGACTTCACCAACTCCTCGAAGGAGATCAACTACCGCAATCTCGGGATCCTCGACCTTCCGATGGCCCGGGCGCGGATGAACAACGTCCTCGCCGGCATCGGCGATCCCGGGGCCGAGCTGCGTAACGAGTGCTGAGGTCGCCTAAGGGGGTGCGCGAATAGGTCGCTGGCTTCATCAGGTTTCGGCTTGCCACAAG
>JBBDWO010000031.1:0-26597 GCA_040902765.1 Acidimicrobiia bacterium
CCCTCCCCCCTCCCCTCCGGTCGCTCCGCTCCCTGCGGGACTCCCCCCTTCGGGGGGAGGGACCGCCAAAAGCCTGATCGCGCGGTCCCCTCCCCTGTAGGGGGAGGTGGCAGCGGCCGAAGGCCGATGACGGAGGGGGAGGCCAGACGCGTCGCGAGGCCTGCGTAGCGTTCGCCCTCCCCCCTCCCCTCCGGTCGCTCCGCTCCCTGCGGGACTCCCCCCTTCAGGGGGAAAGAGTCATCAACGGCTCGCGCCTTGGGTCTGGCTAATTGCGAATTGCGAATTGCGAATCGCGAATTGCTGTCTTGAGCCGGGTGCCGGAATCGAACCGGCGACATCCTCTTTACAAGAGAGGTGCTCTACCGACTGAGCTAACCCGGCGGCGCACCACAGAGTAGAGCGGTGCTCCCCCTCTGGCCGTCTGCCGTCTGCCATCCGCCATCTGACCTCGCGAAATCCGCCTTTGTGTCGGTGTCCCGCCTTACGCTGCGCGCATGTTGTCCGAGATCGATCGCGCCGTCCTCGAGTTCGAGGCGTCGTGGTGGCTCCATCCCGGTGCCAAGGATCGCAACATCCGCGACACGGTGGGCATCAGCGCCACCCGGTACTACCAGGTGCTCCGGAGACTGATCGACGATCCCGGGGCACTGTCGTTGGATCCTCTCACCATCCGCCGACTTCGCCGGTTCCGCGATGACGCCCGTCAGCGCAGCGCGGAACGACGCCTCGGAGGCGGCACCCCGGTCGGGCGATGACCGAGCGTCGTACCGACGGCCTCAAGCGGCTCGGCATCGCCGCCTGGAGTCTCCTGGGCACGATCCTGCTGCTGGGACTCATCGGCTGGGTGCTCCTGCGGTTCTGGATCGTCGTCCCGCCGATCCTGCTGGCCATCGCCATCGTGTACGTGCTCAATCCGTTTGTCACCGCGCTCGCCGACAGGGGCTTCGCCCGGTGGATGGGCTCCTGTCTCTCGTATCTCGTGCTCGCCGGGCTGTTGACCGCTCTCGGGTTCCTCGTCTTCCCGAGCATCGGCGAACAGGCGGGTGACATGGCTCGGGACTTTCCGATGATCTACGACGATGTCGTCGAGGAGCTCGAGTCGCTCCTCGGACGGGTCGGACTCGACGCCAACCTTCCCGACTACGAACAGCTCACCGACGACGGGGGCAGTGGCTTCCTGGGGAACCGGTTCGATCGCATCACCGACATCGCGTTCGGCGTCCTCGAGATCCTGTTCCTGCTGCTCCTGGCACCCGTCGTCGCCTTCTATGCCCTGCTCGACCTTCCCCGCACCCACGGTTACATGATGGATCTCGTCCCGGAACGACATCGTTCCGAGATGGCCCATGTCGGCCGCCAGCTCGGTCGCGCCGTCGGGGGCTTCATGCGGGGCCAGCTCCTGGTAGCACTGATCGTGGGCACCCTCACCAGCTTCGGGCTGTGGCTCATCGACCTCCCCTTCTGGCTGCTGATCGGGATGATCTCGGGCTTCCTCAACATCGTGCCGCTCATCGGCCCGTGGATCGGGGGGGCACTGGGCGTCCTCGTCGCCATTGGAACCCGGGATCTGCAGACCGCCCTCTGGGCCGGGCTGGTGGCCATCATCGTCCAGCAGGTGGACAACAACTTCGTGAGCCCGGCCGTGCTGCGCGCCACGGTACGGCTGCATCCGTCCACGATCATCCTGGGCCTGGTCGCCGGTGCTTCCCTGGGCGGCTTCTGGGGGATCCTGCTCGCCGTCCCCGCCATGGCCGTGATCAAGATCATCGCCGGTCATCTGTGGCGGACCCGGGTGCTCGGGCAGTCGTGGGATGAGGCTGCCGATGCGCTCATCGACGCCAACCCGACGGGCGAGTTGTTCCTGTCGCGTGCCCGCCGCGATGGAGGAGGGCTGGAGCCGCCCCCCGAGGTCAGCGAGGGAGAGCCCGACGGTGGGCCGCCGCCGGCGTAGCGTTTCTGTCGTCGAGCATTAGCCTCGTGACGCGGCCCCGCCGCCCAGTCCCATGATCATCGACCTCTTCTTCATCGTGTTACTCGGAGCGCTCGCGGTTCGCGGATGGACCAGGGGCTTCGTGCGCGAGTTCGTCGACATCGTCGGACTCGTGCTCGGCATCATCCTGTCGTTCCGGTTGGCGCCCATAGTCGGGGGGGTCGTGTCGGCGATGTCGGGCCTGTCTACCGACGGCGGGCGCCTGGTGGCCGGAGTGCTCGTGTTCGCGGCGGCGATCGTTGGTCTGGTCCTCATCGGTAGGACTGTCGACCGCAGGCTCGGAGTCGGGGTGCTGGGGACGGCGGATGCCGCGGGCGGTTCGACCATCGCCGTGCTGTGGGGAGTCTTCCTGCTGACCGTCTGCCTCACCGTCGCTGCGGTGGTGCCGCTTCCCGAGCGCGTGGACGCGTGGGTGCGCGGGTCGTCGATGTCGCGGGTGCTCACCGACCCGAACGGTGCTCCGCAGCAGGCGTTCGCCCGACTCGCCGGCGATCGCATCGTCCTGAGCCTGCTGTCCCTTCAGGAGGTCCTTGGGGAGCGGCGCGTCATCATCGGGCCCGACGACACGATCGAGATCCCGCCGGCGCATCCCGATGATCTGGCACCCGACCCCATCTCCGCCGATGATGTGTATCAGCGGCTCAACCGAGCGCGGGTCGACGAGGGGCTCGATCCGCTGGCCTGGAGCGACGCCCTCGCCGAGGTTGGCGAAGGCCATGCGTACGACATGTATCTGAACGGTTTCTTCTCCCACACGTCACCGACGACCGGCAGCCTGGTCGATCGGCTCCGCGCCGCGGGTCTGACCTACCGGGTGGCTGGCGAGAACCTCGCTCTCGCCGCCACACCCGAGGAGGTACACGACGGACTCATGGACAGCCCCGGGCATCGCGCCAACATCGTCGGCGACGGCTACCGCCGGGTGGGCATCGCGGTGGTGTCGGGGCGCCTGGGCCTGATGACGGTCCAGGTCTTCATGGGGTGACCCGGCCGCTGAGCATCGCCTCCACGGCGCTGTCCACCGTGCCGAAGTCGCCGTGTGAGGTGAGGACGCAGCGGATGCGGCTGATCCGCAGATCCGCGGCTACGGCTCCCCGGGCGGTGACCACGACTAGTTCGCGGGTTCGGACCTTGAGCGCGGCGGCAAGTCTTCTCACCACGCGGGCCGACACGAGCGGGCCGAACTCCGCCGACGATCCCACTGACTCGAAGTAGCCGTCCAGCGCCTCGCGTTCGAGATGGGCGCGGAGTTGGGCAGACCCACGATGAGCGTCGGCGACTCCGGTGACGGCCCAGTGGGATGCGAGGTGCTCCAGCGCATCGGCCGCGCCTGATGCGACCGAGGGCTCCCCGGAACGATCCCGGCCCTCCCACGAGAGGAGGGCCGGGATCAGGTCGATGACGACCAGGTGCATCGGTTACTCGTCGGTCGCCGGCGCCTCGGGGATGGTAGGCGGCGCCGGGGGCGCTTCGGTGGTGGTAGGCGGCGCCGGGGGCGCTTCGGTGGTGGCAGGCGGCGCCGGGGGCGCTTCGGTGGTGGGGGCCGCCACCATGTCCTCGGCGGCAGCCGCTGCGGCCGCATCCGCCGACTTCTTGCGAAGGAAGAAGAAGGCCGCGGCAGCGAGTACCACCAGGATGCCGATGATCAGCGGGAGGGAGAGCCCTCCTCCGCCGCTAGCGGCGGTGCCCCTCGGATCCGACTCAGCGTTGATCTGGATGGCGCCTCCGAAGAGGGGGATGCTCCAGGTGAGCTCGTTGCCGTTCTGCGAGGTCGCGTTGTGGCTGGTGATCGCCCCGGGCATGGTGATCCTGACGTTCGCCGACACCGAGTCCTCCACGACCGAGGGATCGAACTCACCCCCAGCATCACCGAAGTCTTCGCCACTCGCCGTTGCACTCACGGTGACCAGCGTGTCAGTGATCGTGATGCTGAACGTCTCCAAAAGTGAGTCTTCGAGAGCCAGGACGTTTCCGGTTTCGGCGGCGATGTCATCGACGTCGGTTTCGACGATCCAGAAGTCCATGTCCCCCCGCCGCTCCTGCCGCTGGCGGGCGTTGGGGAAGTCACTCATGTCCTGGTCCTCGAACGGGTCATCGGTGCCCTGGAGGAAGAAGCTCTGCGCCTCCTCGTCCATGCCGATCTCCACGATGAGCGTGCCGGAGCCGTCGGCATTGATGACCGCTCCGAAGTTTGTCTCGATCTTGCAGGCGGTGGTCACGAGGGCGACCAGCGCGGCAAGGGTGATCAGTCGTCGCATGTGGCGAATCCTTTGCTCGGTCGGGATCAGGGGCGCACTCTACCGGTATGCGTCGCCGCGTCGCCGTGTCGGCTCGCCTGTCGGTCAGCCGAGTGACGCCAGGCGCTCGTCCTGTGCCCAGAGGCGTGGAGTGTCCGGGCAGCGTCGGGGGTCTCGTCGCTCATGTCTTGCTTCCGGTCACGCCCCCGCCGGCTGGCGGTCGTGGTACTCGTCGTCGAGCAGCTCGTACAGCTCCTCCTCTTGGGCGAAGTGCAGCCGGAGCACCGCGTGGAGCCCGTACATGGTGCGGCGCAGGTCGGACAGGTCTGCCGCATCGAGAGTGTCGAGGGTGAGCGCCTCGACCATCCGGTGCAGGAGGCCCGCTTGTCGGAAGATCTCGCGATGCGTCATGCTCATGGTCGCCATCGGGTCCTCGCCACCGAGGAGGCCGGCGAGGATCGGGTAGATCTCCGAGTCGTCTGCCTGCTCGTGGGGGAGGAGCTCCTCCTGGAGGAACCGGTCGAGTTCCTCGAGGGCGGAGATCGCCTCGCTTGGAGCCATCTCACCGAGGCGATCCGCCAGGTGGGCGATGTCATCGAGCCGCGGCATGATCTCCATGTGCTCCTCCTTGAGCCGGGCCGACAGATCGGGAGGGAGCTTCGGGGTCGGGCGCCATGGCGCTCTACCCACCAGGGCGCGCAGTGCGCTTCCGATGGCGATGATGTCGATGAACTCCTGCACCACGGCGCCGGCGACCGGGGGCAGATGGCCGAACAGGGCGAAACCCATCGCGGCGACCGAGAGGCCCATGCCGATGAAGGCACTCTGCGCGGCGATCCGCCGGGACCGCTTGGCGATGACGATCGCCTCGACGAGACGATCGAGACGATCGACCACGAGGACGACGCTCGCCGCCTCACTCGATGCCGTGGCCCCGCGCGCTCCCATGGCGACGCCGACGTCGGCGGCGGCGAGCGCTGGCGCGTCGTTGATGCCGTCGCCGACCATGATGGTGGAACCGTCGGCGCTGGCGGCTCGGAGGAGTTCGACCTTGTCCTCGGGAGTGGCCTGCGCCACCACTTGGTCGACCCCGATCGCAGCACCCACCGCGTCGGCGACCACTGCGTGGTCGCCGGTGGCCATCACGATCCGCTTGATGCCATGACGTCGCAGCAGGCGCAGGGTCCGTGGCGTGTCGGGACGGATGTCATCGATCATCCGGATGACCCCGGCGACTTCGTCGTCGATGGCGACGTAGACGGACTGGCTCGCCTCTCGAGCCGTGCGTCGTCGGTAGGAGGCCATCGCCGGCGGGCGGTACCGACCCTCGGCGACATGGCGAGTGCTGCCGACCGAGACCGCGTGCCCGTCGACGGTCCCGCTGATTCCTGCAGCGGGGACTTCCGTCACGCCCTTGGGAATGGACAGGCGTAGCCCGCGCTCTCGCGCCGCCCGGACCAGGGATTCGGCCAACACGTGTCCCGACATCTGGTCCAGCGAGGCGGCCAGGCGCAGTACATCGCCGGGGTCGTAGCGCCCGAAGCACACGATGTCGGCCACCATCGCCTGGCCCCGTGTCAGGGTTCCCGTCTTGTCGATGACCATGATCTCGGCGTCGGCGAGGGCCTCTAGGGCGCCTCCTCCCTTGACCACGACACCGCGGCGCGCGGTGCGCGACAGGCCCGAAACGATGGCTATGGGCACGGCCAGCAGGAGCGGGCAGGGGGTCGCCACCACCAGGACGGCCAGGGCGCGCACCGGATCACCCGACACGAGCCAGGCGAGGGCAGCCACTCCCAGGGCCAGAGGAACGAATCCGACGGCATAGCGATCGGCGAGGCGCGCCGCAGGGGGCTTGTCCTCCTGGGCCTGCCGGACGAGGCGCACGATGCCCTCGTAGGTTGAATCGGCTGCCGACGCGACGGCCGCGAGGTGGAAGGCATCGCCTGCGTTGGCCGCGCCGCTCGGGACGCGGTCGCCCGACTGACGCGACACCGGTAGCGACTCGCCGGTCAGCGAGGACTCGTCGATGACCGCGGTGCCATCGACCACGACGCCATCGACCGGGACGATTTCGCCGGCCTTGACAAGGATGCGATCCCCCTGGCCGATCGTTTCTACCGGGACGGTGACGATGCTGTGACCCTCGACGCGGTGCGCGTCCCGGGGTGCCCGCGCCAGGAGGGCCGTGAGGTCGCGCTGGGCGCGTGACTCGGCATACGACTCGAGTGCCTCGCCGGTGGCGAGCATGAGTCCGACGATGGCAGCGGCGAGGTACTCACCCAGGATCACGGCGCCGGCGATGGCGATGACGGCGATGACGTCGATGCCCCACTCGCCCCTGCGGAGACTGCCGACGAACCCGATGACGAGCGGTGCCGCGGCGACGATCCCGGTGGCCGCCCACGCGACGTCGGCCACCGCATCCTGGCCGGCGCCGCGGGCAAGCCAGCCGCCGACGAGTCCGACGACGGTGATAGCGAGCAGCCCGAGGGACATCGGCTCGATCGAGCGGCGGCGGAGGTCGGGATGGCCGCTCATGGTTTCGGGTGGCGACGGCGCTCGATCACCCGAAGAGCGTACCGCCGCCCGTCGAGCCTGCCCGTGCGGTCGGTTGGCTCGGGGGTAGGATCCGCCGCATGGATCAGATCGGTTCCATCAGCGTGTTCTGGGCTGCCGTGCTGCTGGCCCTCCTCCTGGGCGGCTTCGGCCTGCTCTTCCAGTCGGTCCGCTGGCTACTCATCGTCGCCCTCGTCGTCTTCATCGCTGGCTCGCTTTTAGGCCGTCGTGGCTGACCCGTCGCCTGGAGGCGGTTTGCTGTCTGACGCCTGTGCTCATCTCGATCTCGTGGCCGATGTCGTTCCCGCGTCAACCGGATGCGCCGCGTGTGTGGCGATCGGAGATCGCTGGGTCAATCTGAGGGTGTGCATGACGTGCGGTCACGTGGGTTGCTGCGACGCGTCCAAGAACCGTCACGCGTCGGGCCACTTCGCCGAGGTCGGGCACCCCGTGATCCAGTCATTCGAGCCCGGCGAGGACTGGTGGTACTGCTATCTCGACTCGGTCTCGTTCAGCGTTCCAGGCGCGCCTTCACTCTCCTACTGAGACGCCGCTGCCCGCCTTTCTATGCTCCGGTCGGTGACGATGCGGACGACGGATGTGGTTGTGTGCGGCGCAGGCATTGCTGGGGTGGCCACCGCCTACCTGCTCACCACCCGGGCGGGCCTCCGGGTCGCATTGTGCGATCCTCGTCCGCCGCTGACGCTCACCTCCGACAAGTCGACCGAGTGCTACCGCAATTTCTGGCCGAATGCGGCGATGGTCGCGCTGATGAACCGGTCGATCGACCTCATGGAGGAGGTGTCGGCGGAGAGCGGCGAGAGCATCGGCCTGAACCGTCGCGGCTACCTGTATGTGACCGCCGATCCGATGCGGCTGAAGGATCTCGGCGCGGCTGCCGCGGTGGCCTCCGGTCACGGTTCCGGTCCGGTGCGTCGCCATGGCGTCGGCTCGGCGATGCCGTACGAACCGTCGCCGGATCACGGATGGGTGGGCGCACCGGGCGGCTTCGACCTCATCGAGGATCCGGTTGTGCTCAGGGAGTCGGTGCCGGGGCTCTCCGACAGCCTGGTCGGCGGACTCCACGTGCGGCGGGCTGGCTGGGTATCTGCCCAGCAGATGGGGGCGCACATGGTGGAGCGGGCCGTTGCGGCAGGCGCCGAGCTGATACCGCACGAGGTGACCGGTGTCGACGTGGTCGGCGGTCGGGTGAGTGCAGTGCGCCTCGTCGACGGTTCCACGATCGGCTGCGGCGCGTTCGTGAACGCGGCTGGCCCGCTGGTGGGCCGTGTCGCCGACCTACTCGGGGTCGCCCTGCCGGTGCATAGCGAGGTCCATCTGAAGGTGGCGATTCGCGACACGGCGGGCGCCATGTCCCGACAGGCACCGCTGACGATCCTCTCCGACCCTCAGCAGCTCGACTGGTCGGACGAGGAGCGGCGTCACCTCGCCGAGGCGGGGAGGGGCGATCTCGTCGAAGAGATGCCCGCGGCCTGCCATGGTCGCCCCGAGGGCGGGTCGGACTCTCCCTTCGTGCTGGCGCTCTGGGAGTACGCACGCCAGGTCCGCGAGCCGACCTGGCCGATTCCACACGACCCGCTCTATGCGGAGGTCGTCGTGCGGGGCATGGCGGCGCTGTTCCCTGCGTTCGCCGCGTATCGGGACCGCATGCCTCACACCGTGGTCGACGGTGGCTATTACACGAAGACCCTGGAGAACCGACCGTTAGCGGGTCCGATGGGACCCGACGGCGCCTTCCTCGTCGGCGCACTGTCCGGCTTCGGAGTGATGGCGGCATGCGGTGTCGCCGACCTGGTGACCGCGCACCTCACCGGTGCGGCCCTTCCCCCTCACGCCGCCGCGTTCCAACTCGACCGGTACGACGACCCGGCATACCGTGAAGAGATCGCCGCCCTCGCCGACACCGGCCAGATCTGACTCAGAGGCTGGTGGCGGTCTTTCGGCGGCCGAACTCGGCAACGAGCGCGAGCACCGTGGTGAAGGCGAGGTTACGGGTGACGACGCCGACCGTGCCCGCGACCACAGCCAGGGCAAGGGCCGTGCCCCTGAGGTCGAGGACGAGCAGGGCGTGGCGTAGTCCGGCGTAGGCGAGGAAGGCGGCGAGGACGGAGACGGGTATCAACGCGAACAGCGCGAGGACCTGGCCCGAGAAGACCAGCCCGAGGGTGATGAAGAGCCCTCCGAGGATCACGTTCATCGCAGAGGTTGAGGCGCCGAGGCGCACGTGTGCCGTGAAACCGCTCGAACCGTGACACATGGGCATGCCGCCGAACACGGAGGACACGACATTGCCGGCACCGCAGACGAGGGACACCCTGGCGGGGGTGACTCGATCAGCCGCCTCCGGGAAGGTCTCCCTGGCCAGATGGCTGACCCCGACGATCGCATTCGAGTAGGTGAGCGGCAGCTGAGGTACCACGAGCAGCACGAAGGCGGAGCCGAAGACCGCCAGCGGAGGCGGGGCAAAGGTGGGAAAGTGGATGGTGGGTGCGGCGAGGGTGATCTCGCCCGTGGCGATGCTCCAGGCCACGGCGGCCACCACGATTGTCCCGACGAGGAAGAACCAGCGGCGCGCCGCGGCCACAGTGACGATTGCGAGCACCGCGATGCCGACGATCAGAGACACCTGCGTGGGGACCCCGCGATCGAGGATGGCGGGTGGGACGAGAACCAGCCGCGCCGCGGTGACCACGAGCAGGGCGCCGACGGCGAACTGGAGCGAGCGGATCACAGGGAGTGTGAAGAGCCGAGCGAGGCGCGTGGCAGCACCGGTGACGGCGAGCAGCGCGAGGATGACGCCGATCTGTAGCCCGGCGGCATGGATGAGCTCAGGCGACAGTTGTTGGGCGACGGCGAGGGCGGTCAGCGCCTTGAGCGGCTGGACCGGGAACGGGATGCGGAACACGACCCCGGCGGCCACGACCAGGATGCCGGCGGCGAGGAGGATCGACCCTGGGTGCAGGCCGTTGACGAGCACCAGGGCCGCCACCAGCGGCACGAAGACGCCAAGGTCGGCGACGGCACCGGTGAGGTCACCGGTCGTCGGGCGTAGCGCGGGCCGCATCAAAGGATGATGCCAGGTCGTCGGGGTGGCCGAAACGGTCCAGAACGGTAGCGTCGCCTACTCGTACTCGACGAGCTCGTTGGGGAGCAGGGAAACCCAGAGCTTGCCCGGTGGGACGGTGGCGGCGTGACCCGACTCGTCGAATAACTGGAACGGCTCGCGTTCGTTATCGCGCTGCCAGGTGCCCTCCCAGACCCGCCCCCGTGAGAAGACCCACGCCTTGCCGGATCCGACGCTGTCCACGGCAGGGACCGCCGATCCCTCTACGCCGGACGGAGGGTGCGCGATGTAGGACCTGGCGGCGATGACGACGAGGACATCGGCGTCGATCCGGCCGCCCTCGCCCTCCTCGTCGACCCACTCCTGATAGTCGCCACGGACCCAGCGCTCGTAGCGCTGGGTCGCCGAGTTGAACCGCCACTCGACCTCGTTGAACCCCTGTACCCAGGTCAAGGTCACGCTCATCGCTGGCTCCGGGGGGAGCGGCCATTCGCCGAAGGGCAGCCACGGTGTGGGGCCGACGTCGGGGAATCCACGGTCGTCGGCGAAGTCGCGGAACCCCAGTGTCGACCCGTATACGTTGTGCGGCAGGTTCCGCTCGTCGATGCGGTACATGATCGAGTCGAAGAACGTCACCCTCGGGATGTTGCGCGCAAAAGCCATGCTGGTTATCCACGGCTGGGCACCCGTGTTGACCATGGTGGCGCTGAGCGCCGTGGCGATCTGGAGGTCGGCAGGTCGCAGCGATCGAATCGGTCCCACATACTCGGAGTCGGAGTAATGGAATAGGGCGATGAAGCGGGTGGTGCGGTCCTCCACGAGGATCTCCGTCATCGCGTCCGCGATCTCGATACCCGACTGCGGCTGAGCGGGCAGCGAATTGTCGATCTTGACCATGAGCACCCGGCGGTCGAGCAGATCCTCGTCGTATACCGGCATCCCGTTCAGATTCGAGTACCCGACCGGGGGGGTTGTGGTGGTGGCGGTGGAGGAGGAGGAGGTCGTGGTGGTCGCCGCCCGGGTTGTGGTCGTGGTGGCGACCGTGGTCGTCGGCGCGGTCGTGGTGGTCGTCGCCGGCGACGAACAGGCGGCGACGAGGACCAGGGCAATGAGGACGGGGGTTCGGCGGAGCATCGGCGCGGAGCGTAGCGGGGGTCGATTTCTACACGGAACCGCTCATCGTGACGCGGTGACTTTGTGCCCTAGGAGGAGGCGCCGGCCAACCCTACGTTGCAGAAACGCACAGATCACAGGAGGCTTGTCGTGTCGAGTGAGTCGACGTCGAAGGACCGCGTCGCGTTTCTGGTCGCCATCGGTTTCATCGCCATCGTCGCATTGCTGATGGCGATCCTGGCGTTGGGGCGCGCCCTGGCGGGAGACGCCTCGGGATCGCCGTCCCCGCCGACACCCCCGGCGACGACGACCACCGCCGCAGCGTCGGCGCCCGCCGTGGTGACCGTCCACCTCGGTGAGTTCTCGGTCAGCCCCGAGGCGATCACCGTGGGCAGGGATGGAACCCTCTCGGTGATGAACATGGGCTCCATCGAGCACAACTTGTCGGTCGAGGGCACCGACTTCGCCACACCGTTGATCGCCCCCGGCGACACGGTCGACCTCGATTTCACCGGTCTCGCCCCGGGTGGCTATCGGATCCTGTGCACGGTGGCGGGGCACGACGCCGCCGGGATGACGGCATCCCTGACCGTCACCGCCGAGCCGGGCTCGGGTACCACCGACCCCGACGAGGGCCACCGCGCCATCGATTGGGAGACCATGGCCGCCAACATGCAGGCGTCCATCGAACCCTTCCCGGCGGTCACCGAAGGCACCGGTGGGCTCCTCTTCGAGCCGACGATCCTCGCCGACGGGACCAAGGAGTTCGTCCTCGTCGTTGAGGAGATCGACTGGGAGGTCGAACCCGGCCGCGTGGTGAAGGGCATCGCCTACAACGGGCAGATCCCTGGTCCGACGATCAAGGTGGACGTCGGCGACCGGGTGCGGATCGTCGTCGAGAACCGTCTCGAGGAAATCACCTCGTGGCACCCGCACGGCGTGCGGCGTCACTCGTTCGAGGCGGACGGCGTCGGTTACATCTCACAGCCACCGATCGCTCCCGGTGAGACCTGGAGCGCCGAGTTCGTCGCCGAGGAGCAGTCGGTGGGCATGTATCACGGGCACGACATGGGCATCCACCAGGTGCCCAATGGCCTCGCCGGTGCGTTCATCGTGGGTGGCCTCCCGATCCCGGAAGGCTGGAATGTGGTGGGGGAGGAGGCCATGTTCATCAACGACGCCGGCAACATCGGCTTCAGCCTCAACGGCAAGTCCTTCCCTGCCACAAGCCCCTACTCACTCCAGGTCGGCGAGTCGCTGCTGGTGCATTACATGAACGAGGGGCTCATGTCGCACCCGATGCACCTGCACAACAACCGCCAGCTGGTCATCGCCAAGGACGGGTTCCCCCTCGAGTCGCCGTACTTCGCCGACGTGATCAACGTGGCCCCCGGAGAGCGTTACTCGGTGCTGGTGCTTGCCGAGATGCCCGGCGTGTGGGTGTGGCACTGTCACATATTCACGCACGTCGAGCGGTCGGACGGGACGATGTTCGGCATGCTCACTGCGCTGATCGTGGAGGAGTGAGCCCGGACCGTTCGAGGGCGATGGCTTGCCAAAGGGCGCTGCGGTGACTTCACTCAGAGGGACACCAGACCTCAGGAGAGACCGTGAGCGACACCGTGTACGCCCTTCCCGACCTCGACTACGACTACGGAGCCCTCGAGCCCCACATTTCGGGCACGATCATGCAGCTCCATCATGGGACCCATCACAAGGCATACGTGGGTGGGGCGAATACGGCTCTGGAGCAGCTCGCCGAGTCGCGCGACAAGGCGGTCTATACGACGTTGCGGATGCTGGAGAAGGACCTGGCCTTTCATCTGGGCGGTCATGTCAACCACACGCTCTTCTGGAAGAACCTCAGCCCCGACGGCGGCGATCGCCCCGAGGGAGAGCTGGCCGCCCACATCGACGAGCACTTCGGCTCGTTCGAGGCGTTCCAGGCGCAGTTCGAGGCGGCATCCATCCAGGTGCAGGGCTCGGGCTGGGGGGTGCTCGGCTACCACCCGTTCGGCAAGCGCCTGCTGATCATCCAGTTCTACGACCACCAGGTGAACCTGCCGCCGGGAGTCGTGCCGCTGCTGCTGTGCGACGTCTGGGAGCACGCCTACTACCTGGACTACCGCGCAGCCCGCGCCGACTACGTGAAGGCGTTCTGGAACATCGTCGATTGGAACGACGTCGCCACCCGGTACTCGGCCGCACTCAGCGGGCTGACGCTTCCCTGAGCACTGACGGATCAGGCGGCGTCGAGCAGGTCGTAGATCTGGCCGATCGCCTGGACGAAGCCCTCCTCGGCGCCCATGGCGAGGGTTTCCTCCATCGCCTCGATCGAGCTGAATGTGTCCAAGACGGTCATGGTCGTCCGGCCGTTAGCCGACTCGAGGGTGACCTCGATGTGAATAGTGGGGAGGTCGGGGTTCGGCTTGCTGTCGTCGTCGGCGAAACCGTCCTCGAACGTGAGGCGGTTGGGAGCGTCGACTGAGATGACCCGCCACCATCCGTGGTAGCGCTCGCCCTCGGGGCCGGTCATGTAGTAGGACACGGCGCCGCCGGGCGTGAGGTCGTGCGCTTCGAACGTAGCCGGGTGGGTCGGCGGTCCCCACCAGCGTTCGAGTAGCCGGGGATCGGCCCACATCTCCCAGATGCGCTCGATGGGGGCGTCGAAGCGGGCGGTGAGGCTCAAGGTGAGCGCCTCCAGGTCCTTGTCGACGGTGAGGTCGGTCACGGGTTGTCTCCTTCCCTGGTGGTGGTCTCGGCGAGCACATCACCGAACTGTTGCATTCGTTGCCTCCAGATGATCTCGAAGTGTTCGAACAGCTCGTCGACCCGTCGGAGCGCCTCGATGTCCCCGGAGACCAGACGTTCCCTGCCGTTCGTCCGCTTGGTCACCAGGCCAGCCCTCTCGAGGATCGCTACGTGCTTCTGAACGGCAGCGAAGCTCATCGGGTACTGCCGGGCCAGCGCCGACACGGAGCGCTCTCGGCCGAGCACCCGCATCACGATGTCTCGTCGGGTCGGATCGGCGAGAGCCTGGAGCGCCAGGTCTGGGTCCATGCACCCGAGTATATACAACCAAGAGGTTGTAGGTGCTACTCAGCGGGCAGGTCGGCTACTCGACGGATTGGTGGTACCCGCGGCGATGCTGTAGTGTGATGTCCACAGAGCACGCCTGATGCGTGCGCGCCTTCTCCTTCTCCTTTCGTACCGTCGGGTGAAGCTGCCATGGGCTCCACTAGGACGTGCCGACTCCGGTCAGACCGTTCCAGGTGGAAACCGCGTGGGGCGTTAGATACGACGGTCACGCTCAGAGGAGCAAGCAATGTCAACCAACATCTACGTGGGCAACCTGTCATTCGACACGGATTCCGCCCAGCTCGAGGCCCTGTTCAGCCAGTACGGCGCGATCACCAAGGCGCAGGTCGTCATGGATCGTGATTCGGGCCGTTCACGCGGCTTCGGGTTCGTCGAGATGGCTTCGGCCGATGAGGCCCAGGCGGCCATCTCCGCCCTCAACAACAAGGACGTGGGCGGCCGCTCACTCACCGTCAATCTGGCACGCGAACGCCGCTAGGCACGCCGCCTGATTCCCAGGCGCGGGGTATCGGCTAGCCGATATCTCGTGTCGGGGTACAGATGACCGAATGGTCCCCGGCAGGGATTGCCGGGGACCATTCGCGTCGCTGTCCGGTTGGTCGGGGCCCCGGGTTCGCCGCGTGATCGATTCCATCTTCCTCTCGACTCTGGGGGCGACTGGGATGCTCGGTAGAGTCGAATGAGACACCCGCCGCCCTGGAGGCTTGATGCCCTTTGCCTACCCGACCCGTTCTGATCTCGAGTCGCTGGTCGACGAGGCTTCCTACCCACTCGTGTCGATCGTGATCCCCACCAAGCGGGTGTCGACCGGAGAGGCAGAACGAATCGCCCTGAAGAATGCGATCAGGGAGGCCACCGAGCGTCTCAGCGAGGAGGACCTCGAGCGGGAGGCGATGGCGACTCTCACCGAGCGCCTTGCCGCCGTGCAGTCGTCGATCGACTTCACCATGCTCACCGAGGGCCTCGCTGTGTTCGTCAGCGAGACCGACACCACGGTGTTCCACTTGTCGTTCGAGCCGCTGCCTGCCGTCACCGTCGACAGCACCTATCTGCTCAAGCCGGTCATTCGCCAGGTGAACCGGGAGCAGCCGTACTACCTGCTGGCACTTTCCGAGCAGCACACCCGGCTGTGGACTGGCGTTCGGGACCGGCTCGAGGAGATACGGGGCGACGGCTTCCCCGCAGTACACGAGGGTGTCGGCGGCGAGATCGGGGCACCTACGGGCTTCGGCAAACGGACCTCACACCTGCGTGACGAGGGGCATCGAAAGTTCTTCCGCGAGGTCGTGGCCGACTTCCAGTCGCGTCTCGCTCAGGATTCGCGACCGGTGGTCGTCGCGGGTGTGCGGCGCTATCACGACTTCCTGGGCGAGATCGGTGGACTCGGAGCCGACATCGTGGGGGAGATCCTCGGCAATGTCGACAAGGTTCCCGAGAAGGACCTCGGAGCGCAGGCGTGGGTAGCCATCGAGGAGCGACAGGCTGCCGAACGCGACTCGTGGGTAGAGGCCGCTGAGACGGCAGCCGGAGGCGGCGAGGCGGTCCGCGGGCTCGACGACATCTACCAGTCGGCGCTCGCCGGTCGGGTTCGTCTCCTGGTCGCTGAGTCGACGTATGTCGTCGCCGCCACCATCGATGACAGTGGACACATTCATGTGGACGCTCCGGAGACGGGGGTCGGTCCCGGTCACGCCGATGACGCGGTCGACTTCATCGCCGCCGAGGTGCTCCGCAAGGGGGGAGACGTCCGCTATGTGGACGACGGTACGCTGAGCGACCTGGGCCGCGCCGTCGGGATCCTGAGGTACTGAACGGCCCGGCGAGCCGCCTCGCGACGGAGGCTGCGGCGGTTCGAGCGGGTTGTAATCTGATCCGGCTGTGGCACACACACGGGGGCCCGGGTCCCAGCATGGTCTGACTCTCATTGCGCTCGGGGTCGTCTTCGGTGACATCGGAACCAGTCCGCTGTATGCGCTGAGAGAGTCACTCGGGCCGCACTATGACATCGCTGTCACGCGGGCGAACGTATTCGGTGTGCTGTCGCTGATCTTTTGGGCCCTGGTGCTCGTCATCGCGGTCAAGTACGCCGTCTTCGTACTGCGCGCTGACAACGAGGGTGAGGGGGGCGTACTCGCGCTCACCGCACTCATCGGGCCCTCTCGTGGCACCGGATGGCGACGGGGGATGATTCTTATGGGCCTCTTCGGGACTGCCCTGCTCTACGGCGACGGGGCGATCACGCCGGCGATTTCCGTGCTGGCTGCGGTGGAGGGGCTCGGCTTGGTGACGAGCACGCTGGAGCCATACGTCGTACCCATTTCTATTCTGATCCTGTTCGGGCTGTTCTCCGTTCAGCGGCGTGGGACGGGGCGCATCGGCTCCTTGTTCGGGCCGGTGATGTTGCTCTGGTTCGCCACGCTCGGGTCGCTCGGTGTCGTCCACCTTCTCTCAGAGCCAGGGGTGCTCGCCGCCGTCAGCCCGGTTCACGCGGTGGCGTTCTTCGCCGAGAACACAGGGCGGGCGTTCTTCGTCCTCGGGTCGGTGTTCCTCGTCGTCACCGGCGGGGAGGCCCTCTATGCCGACA
This sequence comes from Acidimicrobiia bacterium, assembly GCA_040902765.1. Lineage (NCBI taxonomy): Bacteria > Bacillati > Actinomycetota > Acidimicrobiia > Acidimicrobiia bacterium. The sequence continues at coordinate 16,668 of JBBDWO010000031.1, forward strand.
TGGGCCATCTCGGGCCCCGCCCGATCAGGAGAGGGTGGTTCCTCATCGTGATGCCGGCTCTGCTCCTCAACTACTTCGGGCAGGGTGCACTTGTCATCGGTGACGCGGCCACGGCCGCCAACCCGTTCTTCCTCATGGCACCTGCCTGGGGCACGCTGCCTCTCGTCATCCTCGCCACGGCCGCGACCATCATCGCGTCGCAGGCCCTGATCACCGGTGCCTTTTCGATCACGATGCAGGCGATCCACCTCGACTACTCGCCGCGCATGACGGTGGTGCAGACCTCCGACCAGGCCCGGGGCCAGATCTACGTGCCCGCGGTCAATTGGGGGTTGTTCGCTGCCTGTGTGGGGCTTGTGATCGGTTTCGGTAGTTCGAGTGCCCTGGCCGCTGCCTACGGGATCGCGGTCACCATGACCATGGTGGTGACGACGCTGCTGTTCGGCGTGGTCATGGTCACCAGGTTCGGATGGCCACGCTGGGTCGTGGTCGCGCTGACGACGGTCTTCCTCTGTGTCGACCTGGCGTTCTTCGGGGCCAACATCGTCAAGGTTCGTCATGGAGGCTGGTTTCCGCTGTTGGCCGGGCTCGTCGTCTTCTCTGTGATGACCACCTGGCGCCATGGGCGGCGCATCGTGTATCGCCGGATCCGGCGGTCCGAGGTCCCCGTCGACGAGTTCGTGGCCACGCTCGCGGCTCGCCCGGAGCCTCGGGTGCCCGGGACCGGCGTCTACATGTTCCCTGACCCCGAGCACGTGCCTCCCTCGCTCGTGGCCAACCTTCGCAACAACCATGTCCTTCACGAGTCGGTCGTGCTGCTGAGCGTGGAGGTGTCTTCGGTGCCTCGGGTGCCGCGTGCTCGTCGGGTTCGGCTGCGCGAGCTCGGCATCGGCTTCTGGCAGATCACCCTGACCTATGGCTTCGCCGAGACACCGGACGTGCCGTATGACCTCGCAGCGGTGATCGATGGGCCGTCCTTCGACCACGCCCACACCACCTTCTTCATCGGGCGAGAGACTGTGAGGTCGACGGTCGAGCGGTCCGGGATGGCCCGATGGCGCGAACGCCTGTTCGCGGTGCTGCATCGCAACGCGCGCAGCGCCGCCGACCACTTCCGGCTGCCTCCGTCACGAGTGGTCGAGATCGGGATGCCGGTCGACATCTGACACCGGTCCTGTCACGGCGGGTATGGCTCGAAGCCCTCCTGCTGCTGGACCTGCCGCACATACGCGACGATCGCCGCCACGTCGGTCTCGCCACGACCGGGCACCGGAGGCATGGGACCGAAATCCCAGTGATGGGGCTGCACGCCGCGGGTGACCGCGACCTGGAAGGCGACGTCGGGGTGATGTCCGGGCTCGTAGACGATCGACAGGAACGAGGGTCCTGTGTCGGTGCCCCTCAGGTCCACTCCGTGGCATGCCGCGCAGTTCTGGAGGTAGAGGGTCCGGCCCGCTTCCAGGTCCGTATCGGCGGTGGCCCCGGTCGGTGCCGTCCCTCCGCTACACGCCACCATGAGGACGGTGACGGCGGCGACGGTCCGTGCCAGCCTCATGGGGATGCCCCGAGGTCGACTCGTCGCAGGAGTTGGGCGTTCACGGCGACGACGATGGTCGAAAGGCTCATGAGCAGGGCGCCGATCGCCGGTGCCAGGGTGAAGCCGGCCCAGGCGAAGGCACCAGCGGCGAGGGGTATGGCCACCACGTTGTAGCCGGTGGCCCAGACGAGGTTCTGGATCATCTTCACGTAGCCAGCGCGAGAGAGGCGGCGCACCGCGACGACCGCTCGGGGATCGTCGGAGGCGAGCACGATCCCTGCCGACTCGATGGCCACGTCGGTGCCGGCTCCGATGGCGATCCCGACGTCGGCCTGTGCAAGGGCCGGGGCATCGTTGACTCCATCGCCCACCATGGCGACCCGGTGCCCGGCTTCCTGGAGGGCGAGTACCTCCTCGTGCTTGTCCTCCGGCAGCACCTCGAACAGAACCCGCTCGATCCCCAGGTCCTCCGCCACCGCGCGGGCGACCTGCTCGGCATCCCCGGTGATCAGCGCGACATCGACTCCCAGGGTGCGAAGGGCTCGGACGGCGTCGCGTGCCTCGTCACGGATCGCATCTTCGAGAGCGATCGCGCCGATCACCGTCCCGCCATCGAGGACGTAGACCACGGACGACCCCCGATCCCGCCACTTTCGCGTGTCGTCCTCGATACCGTCGGGGATGCTCAGGTTCCGCTCTCGTAGGAGGGACGGTCCTCCGACCGACACCACTCTGCCTTCCACTGTGGCGTCGACACCCCGCCCGGGGAGGGCCGCAAAGTCGCTGACCTCCGGGATATCGGTGCCGCGGTCCACCGCGGCCACGATCGCTCGGGCGAGCGGGTGCTCGGACGTCGCCTCGACGGCCGCGGCCAGCCGCAGGACCTCATCCTCCCGGCCGTCGTCGGTGGCGGCTACCCCTACCACACGGTGCTCCCCCTTGGTGAGCGTGCCCGTCTTGTCGAACAGGACGACGTCGACGGTGCGCATCCTCTCCAGGGAGAGGCGGTCCTTGACCAGGATGCCGTGGCTCGCCGCCATTGAGGTCGAGATGCTTATCACCAGGGGCACTGCCAGACCCAGGGCGTGGGGGCAGGCGATGACCAGTACCGCCACCGCCCGCACCACCGCCTGGGTGGGGGAGCCGGACACGAGCCATCCGAGTGTTGTGACCGCCGCCGAACCGATCGCGATGTAGAAGAGCGCCGCCGCCGCCCTGTCGGCGAGCACCTGGGCTCGCGACCGAGAGGTCTGGGCCTGCTCGACCAGTCGGCGAATCCCGGCGAGCGCGGTGTCATCGCCCACCGCCGTGACTTCGACCTCGATCGCCGAGTCGGTGGCGACGCTGCCGGCGACGACGCGGTCCCCCACGCCGCGGGGGGCCGGACGAGACTCTCCGGTGATCATCGACTCGTCGACCGCGGCAGACCCCTGGACCACGGTGCCGTCGGCCGGAATGCGGCTCCCCGGGCGAACCAGGACGGTGTCGCCGACCTCGAGGTCGGCGATGGTCACGAGCTCGGAGCCGGCGTCGGTCTTGCGCTCCGCCTCGTCGGGCAGGAGCTCGGCGAGTGCGGTGAGTGCGCCACGCGCCTGGCCGATGGCGCGCATCTCCATCCAGTGGCCGAGCAGCATGATCGTGAGCAACGCCGCCAGCTCCCACCAGAACTCGAGGTCGAACCATCCCAGGCTGGTTGCCGACGACGCCAGGAAAGCGACCACCACGGCGGTGGAGATGAGCAGCATCATCCCCGGCTGGCGACGCCGTACCTCACGCACCGCGCCCCGCAGGAATGGTGCCCCACCGTACAAGAACACGGTCGTGCCCAGTATCGGTGCGACCGCCCCCGAGCCGGGGAAGGGCGGCATGGTGTAGCCGAACCACTCCTGGACCATCTCGGAGTAGAGGACGATCGGGATCGTCAACGCGAAGGAGAGCCAGAAGCGGTCACGAAACATGGAGACCGAGTGGCCCGCGTGGGCATCGTCAGCATGGGGGTCGTCGGTATGTGCCCGATCGGCCGGTGCGTGCGTCGAGTGGTCACGGTTGTGATCCATTGGCGGCTCCCAGGGTATCGGTTGGGCATAGGATGGTCCCATGTCACCGGATGGGTTCGAAGCGGCCCTCGCCTCGCTCGACGCTGCCGATTCCGCCGTCGAGGAACTCCACGAAGGGTGTTGCCAGCCTTTGCGCAGCCCGCGGATCGAGGCCCTGGCGAACACGCTCGCACGAGCGCGGATCGCTCTCGACGGGGTAAACGGAGATGGCGAGCGCGCTATTGGCGTAATCGGACTGCTGGAGGACGCTGGCGCCCAACTCGGCCACCTTCAAGTGGCATGTTGCACGCCGTCGCGGATGAAGTTGTACGCGGACACGCTGGCGAGCCTTTCGCGGGTGCAACGCACGCTCACCCGCGAGTTCGACCTGGAGCACTGAGGGCCGGCCAGCGAGCACATCGTCATGCGTCACGGCTTCACCGCGCCGTCCCACCAGTCGAGCACCCGGGTGGCATAAAGGGTTAGCCACTTGGAGGACTCTCCGGCGTCGACATCGACCTCGAACCAGACTCGCCCCGGGTGGCGCCGCGCCTGGAGCCAGGTGCCGTCCGGTTGGCGTGCCGCCCGGATCATCTCGACCGCTTCGGCCATGCGCGGGTCCGGTTCGCGCCCCTCGAGCAGCGCCGTCTGCCGGAAGTACTCGGCGGCGTTGAGGACGTTGTAGAACCAGCGGAACGGGTAGGCGAACCGGCCGACCCAGTCTTCGACCGGTTCGCCTGTGGACAGGCGGCGGAACAGGTCTCGTTCGAGTAGGTACTCCTCGCCTCCCCGGCGAGCCTTGCGGGTGGCGTCGGTGCCGTCGGTGGCGGTGTCGTAGTCGAGGAGTCCTTTGAGCGAGTTCAGGGTCGAGTGGAACGACGACCGCGTCGACCCCTCCACCCAGTCGCAGTTCCACCCGCCGTCGGCCATGCGATGCTCGAGGAACCAGTCGACGATCCCGGTGATGTCGGCTCCGAGCCACAGGCCGTTGGACACGGTATAGGCGTTGATGCAGCAGTCGACCTCGCCGCCCCAGTAGGGCAGGTCGTCGTACTCCCACCTGCTGTTCTGTTCGAGGAGTTCCGCGGTGCGACGTTCCCGGAGCAGCTTCGGGTCCATGCCCCACTCGCGGAGGAGGTTGAGCGTCGGGGTGGTCGCCGTCCACGGCTGCCCTTCCTCCTCCGGCGTGGCATCGGCCGGGAAGAATGCACCGCCCGCCCACTGGCCGTCGGAGTCCTGAAGCTCGAGGAGGCGGGCGCCGAAGCCTTCGGTGACGATCCTGGAGCGGGTGGCCTCCCACACCTCGGGGGGCTCGCCGACGATGTCCCGTTCTACCTGCCACCGCAGGGCAGGGTCGGAATCGAGGAGCCAGGCGGTCAGATCCATCGTCGCCCTCCGTCGTGGTCGATGCGGTCGGTGGCACTACCCGGAGCCCCGGGGAGCCTCAGGCTATCTTCCGACGGGTGACGACACAGCAGAGCGACCCGGAGCTCGCGGACCGGGTGCTGCGAGTGTAAATCTGCGCACGGTGCCACCCTTGCGCCGAACGAGCAGCGGCCAACAGCTCAGCAGGCCGCCGTTATGACCTGGTGACCACGACCTTGAGGGCGCCGGTGTTCGCCGCGTCGGCGAACACGTCGTAGGCCTCCATGAACCGATCCATGGTGAAGCGGTGGGTGATGAAGGTGCTCGGATCGATGAGGCCACCCTCGATGAGCCGGAGCAGGGTCGGGATGGAATAGGTGTCGACCAGTCCGGTGGTGATGGTCACGTCACGGATCCACAGGTTTTCGAGGTGCAGGGTCGCCGGCTCGCCGAACACGCCGACGACGGCCACCCGCCCAACGGGGCGGACCAGCCGGGCGCACAGCTCGAAGGTGTTGGGGATCCCCACCGCCTCGATGGCCACATCGGCGCCGAGTCCATCGGTCAACTCCATCACCCGATCGACGGCACTGTCGCCGGGTTCGATCGCCTCGTCCGCCCCGAAGGCGAGCGCCGCCTGGCGCCGCGGCTCGGCAGGGTCGATGGCGATGATCCTGGCGGGGCTGTAGAGGCGGGCGCCGAGGATCGCGGCCAGCCCGATCGGACCGGCCCCGACGACAGCAACCGTGTCGCCCGGCTTCACCGACCCGTTGAGCACGCCGACCTCGTAGCCGGTGGGCAGGATGTCGGAGAGGAAGAGGACGCTCTCATCGGTGACTCCCTCCGGGATCGGGTACGTCGAGGTGTCGGCGAACGGGATGCGGGCGTACTCGGCCTGGACACCGTCGATCAGGTGCCCGAGGATCCACCCGCCGCCTCCCTGGCACTGGCCGTACCGAGCCTCAGCGCAGAAGCGGCAGCGCCCGCAGGCACTGATGCAGGAGAGGAGGACCCGATCGCCCGGGCGGGCGGTCTGGACTCCGGATCCCACTTCTTCGATGGTTCCGAGCGCCTCGTGACCGAGGATCCTTCCCTCGGTGACCGCTGGCACGTCGCCCTTGAGGATGTGGAGGTCGGTGCCGCAGATGGTGACGGCGTCGATACGGACGATGGCATCGTTGGGATCGATCACCTTGGGATCGGCAGCGGTTTCCCACACCTTTTCCCCGTTCCCGTGATAGACGACGGCCTTCATGGTGGGACTCCTTGGTGAGACTCACCCAAACCGTACGAAGCACCAGGGCCGAGCGACAGGGTCTTTGGTCCTGGTCGAGCGGCCTACCCTGGCTGCTGTAGGTCGGGACCGAGCCGAGGAGACTGCGGGGATCTGATGCGAGGAGCCGTCCAGCACGCACCGGGTGACGTACGGATCGAGGATCGTGACGATCCCACCATCGTCGAACCCACCGACGCCATCATCCGGCTGTCCGCGGCGTGCATCTGTGGGTCAGACCTGTGGCTGTATCGAGGGATTCAGGCCGTCGATGGGCCGATCCCGATGGGGCACGAGTACGCCGGGATCGTCGAAGAGGTCGGTAGTGGGGTGCGCACCATCGCGCCCGGCCAGTTCGTCGTCGGCTCGTTCTTTGCCTCCGACAACACGTGCGAGATCTGCCGCTCCGGCTACCAAACGGGCTGCGTCAACCGCCAACCCGTCGGTGCCGGCGGGACGCAGGCCGAGCTTGCCCGGATTCCGCTCGCCGACGGCACCTTGGTGGCGACCCCCGAGGTGCCGTCACCGGATCTGATCCCGAGCTTTCTCGCCGCCTCCGACGTGCTCGGGACGGGGTGGTTCGGCGCCGTCGCTGCCGAGGCCGGGCCGGGCAAGACCGTGGCTGTCGTCGGTGACGGGGCGGTGGGTCTTCTCGCCGTACTCGCCGCCAAGCGGCTCGGCGCAGAGCGGATCATCGCCATGAGCCGCCACGAGCCCCGGCAGCGACTCGCTCGCGAGTTCGGCGCCACCGACGTCGTCGAAGAGCGCGGCGATGACGGCATTGCCCGGGTCAAGGACCTCACCAACGGCCTCGGCGCCCACTCGGTCGTCGAGGCGGTCGGCACCCAGGAGGCGATGACCCAAGCGATCGGCTCTACTCGTCCCGGCGGTCATGTCGGCTATGTCGGCGTGCCCCACGACGTTCGCCTCTCCGGCGCCAGGCTGTTCTCCACCCTGGTGCACCTGCACGGCGGTCCGGCACCGGTCCGTCGGTTCCTGCCCGAGTTGATGGACCTAATCTGGAAGGGCGAGATCGACCCGGGGAAGGTATTCGACCTCACCCTGCCGCTCGACGAAGTCGCCGAGGGCTACGCCGCCATGGACGAGCGGCGGGCCATCAAGACGCTGCTGACGATCTGAGGACACGCACCACAGCGAGCGGAGCTAGACCGAGCGCTGCGCTACGCGCTCGACATCGTGTACTGAGTCGGAGGATGTGTCCGCTGTGACGTGAAACCCCTTGCGCGGGACCAGCCTCGCCGACTACTCTCTCTCGTACTGCCCACAGTGCGCAGTGCTGCCCGAGACCCCGGCTGCCGATCCACCTAGTGGAAGGCCCCGAAATGTCTCTGCAGACTTCTTCCCCCACTGAATTTGCACCTTTTGCAGTCCCGTTTGTCGTAACTCCGAAACTCGACGGCGACGTACTCACGATCGCCCTAGTCGGCGAACTCGACATTGCAACCGTCCACCTCCTCGAAGAGGCTCAGCGCTCCGGGCAAGGCAGGTACCGGGCTCTTCGCTACGAATTGGCCGGCCTAGGGTTCATGGACTCAGCCGGCCTGCGGGCCCTCCTCGCACCCGCCAGCAGCCAGGTCCCCATTAGCCAGATATCCATCACCGACCCAGCACCCATCGTCCGTCGCCTTCTCGAAATCAGGGGCGTGCAGGGAATGATCGCCGGATGACCACCCCCGTCCATTCCCGCGTTTCCCGATAGCGATGGACAATGTGTAGCGTTCATATGACGACCTTCGGGTCGACCGCCCAGACCTCGCGGATCCCGCTCTACGTGGAGGTAGCGAGGTGGCGAACGAACGGCGACTCTCCGATCTCCTGAGTGAGTTCGCCCGGACCCTGTCCACTCTCGAACCGCTCCCACGCCTCCGCTCCCTTCCTGGGCTGGACCCGCACCGAGCGACGCGTGCCGGACACCCGAACGGCGCGTCCGCCACCAGCGACACGCGCTCGGCGGACCACCTGGTGTCGGTTGCCTCGGAGGGCTCCACCCGCTCTCGTGGTGGGACGCGTGAGCGACGCTGACCGGTTCGCCCGTGTGGCGTCGGCGTTCGCTCGCCATCGGCGAGCCCGTGGCACACCCTGCTCGGCGAGTGCTGATGTCCTCCAGGTCGCTTCAGTCGGTGTGACCTTGATGAGCGCTCGCCACACCAGCCAGGTATGCCACTCGGACGACCGTTCTTTCGCTCTCGACGAGCTTCAGTTCTCGCTGGGTGAGGGACCGAGCCTCGACGCCTTCGCCCAGCATGACGCGATCGTCGAACCGGATCTCGAGCACGCCCAACTGGGTCGATGGCCTGTCTTCACCGCGTCTGCTCTGGAGCTCGGCACCCGTGGAATCTTCGCCTTGCCCTTGAACGCCGGCACGAAGTGCATTGGCGTGTTGACCCTCTACCGCGATATGGCCGGGGCGTTTTCCCCCGAACAGCGAGCTGACATCTTGGTGGTGGCTGACGCGGTGGCCCGGTCGATGATGGAAACCCAGTCACGCAACGAAACGGATCTGCTGGCCGTCGAGTTGGGCGACGCGGCCAGCCACCGCGCCGAGGTCCATCAGGCGTCAGGGATGGTCGCGGTGCAACTCGGAGTGGTGGTCGTCGACGCCGAGGCCCGGCTGCGGGCGCACGCCTATGCCGTGGACCGTTCCGTGGTCGATGTCGCCAGGGACATCGTCGAACGGCGTCTGCGACTCATCTACGACGGGCCGATATCGGGGAGCGGTGGGTAAAATGATTCGGTAGCCCCGAGGTGAGGACGATGGCACGGGAAGATCTGATTGCGGACACATTCGTCGGGATCGTGGACTCCCTCGTCGACGACTTCGACATCATCGACATGCTGACGGCCCTCACCGTCGGCTGCGTAGAGCTCGACCTGGCGACGGCATCCGGGATACTCCTCGCTGACGAGCACGCCAAGCTTCGCGTCATGGCAGCGTCGAACGAGCGAGCACATCTCCTGGAGCTATTTCAGCTCCAAAACGACGAGGGGCCTTGTCTCGAGGCATTCTCGACGGGTGAGTCCGTGATGCATCCGGACCTCTCCACCGCATACGATCGATGGCCTCGGTTCGCTCCGGAGGCGGTGAGAGCCGGCTTCCACTCGGTGCACGCGATCCCCCTGCGTTTGCGGTCAGAGGTGATCGGCGCGATGAATCTCTTCTCCGCGCAGCGCGGTGACATCGACGAACCGGCGGCGCACCTCGCCCGGGCTCTGGCCGACGTTGCGAGTATCGCCATCCTCCAAGACCAGATGGTCCGCCAGTCCGGCATTCGGGCTGGCCAACTACAGCATGCTCTCGATAGCCGAGTGGCGATCGAACAGGCCAAGGGGATGCTGGCGGAACGGGCGCACATAGACATGGACCAGGCGTTCACCTTGCTGCGGAGCCACGCCCGTTCCTCCCGGCTTCATCTCACCGCGGTCGCATTGCAGGTCGTGGAGGGCACCCTGGCAATCGACGAGGTTGTCGCCGCCATGCCGAGTTCCCGGATCGGCGACTCAATCGAAGCCTGAGGTTTGCCCTCGTCTCTCGTGCGTGGCCGCTTCTTCTTGGTGTGTTGTGGTTGATTGATTTAGCTCGTCCGGTTTGATATCATCCCGGTATGACCCCACGGCGCTCCCCCAGGCGAGCCCAGCGGAGGAGGGCCTCCGTTCTGGCGGCCGCTGGCGTCACGCTTCTGCTGGTGTTCCCGGCCATT
>JBBDWO010000031.1:26697-67325 GCA_040902765.1 Acidimicrobiia bacterium
GCCGGGCGCTCGCCCAAACGGGGGCGGTGACCCTGGACGACAACGACATCTTCGTGCCCGGCTGCGATCTGACCTTGGGTGGCGGCACCACGACCACGACGGTGGTCGGTGGCACTACGACCACGACGGTGGTCGGTGGCACTACGACCACGACGGTGGTCGGCTACGACATCCCCGACACCGGAGCAGGACAGGTGTTGCCGGTCCTCATCGGTGGCCTGGCGCTGCTGGTTGCGGGAGGCGGGACGATCGTCGTCGCCAAGCGCAGGCGGGCCGACCTCCGATAGACCCGCCCGACGAGTCGGCGTGACGCCGCCCCAGAGGTCGACCTCGACTCTCACTGTCTGGCCGTGCGCCAGCCCCTCAGACCGTATATCGGCTAGATGCCCCGACGAGCCGAGCGCGCCTCTGCGGTGCAGGAGCTCTGGCCGATGATCTCGGGCTTCCACCTCGCTTCTCTCGTAGCGTGCGGCAAGGGGCCGGGCGCGGGGGATCCTCGATGGGGTTCACAGGGTCGAAGGCTATTTCCGTGGGGGCCGGTCACGTGCACGAGATGTACCGAAGCTCCAAGGTTTCGAGATGGAGCGACCCGGGTATACAACTCCTTGCCCCCGAATGAGGAGTAACCCATGTACATAGGACTTGGCACCGTGATTCTGATCATCATCATCTTCCTTCTCGTCAGGTGAGAGGCGACGGGTCCAGGAGGTCGCCGCGGGCGACGCGCTGACCCAAACGAAAGGAGCACCCATGGCAGCAGAGAAGACCCTTTACGAAAGGCTGGGCGGCGTTTTTGCTATCGCCGCGGTGATCGACCACTTCAGCGATGAGATCGTCAAGAATCCCATTGTTGGCCAGGCCTCAAAGAACCCCGCCCTACGGGAGTGGCACACCAACCAGCTGGGCCGGCTGCCGGGCTTGAAGTTCATGCGAACTCTGTGGGTTTGCAACGTCGCGGGCGGACCTTTCTAATATGCAGGCACGAACCCAGGGTTGACGCCTCTCGGCTTGGAAGAAGCACATCGCGAGTTACGCATCTCTCCTGAGGAATTCGATGAGGTAGCGGCCGAGCTCGAGCGCACCCTCGACTTCGTCGGCGTGCCCCAGCAGGAGAAGGAGGAGGTTCTGGGTGCCTTCGCGGCGCACAAGAGCGAGGTGACTGAGGGATCCTAAGCCAGGTAGGACTTTTGATCTTCGAGGTTGGATGCGCCGGCACGAGCAGCCCGATCGCTTGAGTACAAAGTTCTCCGCCTCCCACGCCTCGCGCGAGTTACTCGTGACCTGGATCGAAGGGGCCTTTCGGCCCTACCTACCCCTCCCGGGGTGGGGTTGACTGGGCGGTGAGGTGAATCACATGTGGTATTGGCACGGTATGGGTCCCTGGGGGTGGCTGATGATGGTCGCCTTCTGGGCGGTGGTTGTCTACCTAATCGTCTGGGTGGTCCGCTCAAAGGCGACGCTTGGGCAGCAGGACGCGGACACTCCGCTTCGACTACTCGATGAACGGTTCGCCCGGGGGGAGATCGACCGGGAGGACTACGAGGAGCGCCGCCAGGTTCTCGAGAGCCGCCGTTGAGGAGCGGCTACAAAGGCTGTTGAGAATACTCACCGGCGTCCGTGACACCCACGGCAGACATGAGGACGATCTTTCACCGCACTTAGGCGCCGCGGAACGCATGATCGGCTTGAACCATGTCCGCTGATCCGCCCGAGCGACCAGCAAGAAGACCGGGCGCAAGGCGGTACTCGCGAAGACGGGGCCTATCCGCCGGGTTGTCGTGTGCACACACCACCTCGAAGCGCCCATGGGCGCCGGATGCTCGACCCGTCGCCACCGAGGGTAGCGGCCGGCGGCGGCGGTCGGCTTCGGCGAGCAGGCGATTGGCGCGCTCGTGCATGAGTTCAGAGCCGGCCGGCCTCGATGATCCTCTGGAGGAACTGACGGGTTCTGGGGTGGGTGGGATCGCCGAACACCTGAGACGGCGGCCCTGACTCGAGCACCCGGGCCTGGTCGAGGAAGTAGACCCGGTCGGCCACCTCCTTGGCGAACCCCATCTCATGGGTGACGATGAGCATGGTCATGCCACCGGCCTTGAGGTCGCGGATGACCGAGAGCACCCCACCCACCAGCTCGGGGTCGAGGGCAGCGGTGATCTCGTCGAGGAGGAGGACGTCAGGGTCGGTGACCATCGCCCGGACGATGGCCGCCCGCTGTTGTTGGCCCGCGGAGAGCTTCTCCGGGTAGGACTCGGCGAACTCGCCCATCCCGAGACGGTCGAGCAGCCGGCGGGCCCGGTCCTCGGCCTCGTCCCTGCGTAAGTCGTGGACCCGACGCGGTGCCAGGGTCACGTTGTCGAGCACCGTCATGTGGGGGAACAGGTTGTAGGACTGGAAGACGATCCCGATCCGTCTCGGGATCACGGTCCCCTTCAGGTTTTCGTCGTTGATGGAGACCCCGTCGAGGAGGACGCGGCCGTAGTCGAAGGAGACGAGACGGTTGATGCAGCGCAGCAGGGTCGACTTGCCCGAACCAGAGGGCCCGATGAGCGCCACCACCTCGTGCTCGTCGACCCCGAGGTCGATCCCGTGCAGGACCAGCTTCTCCCCGTAGTACTTGGTCAGATCCTCGACCTCGATTCGTCTCATCAGATCGTCCTCTGGAGACGGCGCTTCTGGTCACGACTGGTGTACCAGTCGGCGAACCGGGCCATGGGCACGCTGGCGAGGAGAAAGAGGATGGCCGCCCCGGTCAGGCTGGAGAAGTTGAAGGTCTGGGCGGTGTAGATCCGTGCTTCGCGCACGGCTTCACGGACCCCGATGATGCTGAGCAGGGCGACATCCTTCTGCAGCGCCACCGCCAGGTTGAGCAGGGCGGGTGTGACGTTGCGCACCGCCTGGGGGAGGATGGCGAAGCGGAGGGTTTCCCATTGGGAGAGCCCCAGTGCCTTGGCCGCGGCCCGCTGCGAATCGTGCACCGCCTCCATCCCCGAGCGGTATACCTCGGCGGTGTAGGCGCTGTAGGAGGCGACCAAGGCCACCGAGCCCCAGAACAGGTTGCTGCGGGGAAGACCGGGGAGCTGCAGGGCGGGCACCCCGAGGCCGAGTAGCAGCACCATCAGCAGGGCGGGAAGACCTCGGAGGAGGTCGACGTAGATGATGGCCGCCACTCGGAAGGGGGCGAATACCGGTCCGGTCAGGGATCGGAGTACCGCGACCACCAGTGAGACCACCACGATGATCACCCCGCTCACCACCCACACCCGCATGTTGATCCAGAACCCCCGCAGGACCTGGGGGAACGACGCCTGGATGTGGTCCCACGAGAAGAAGGAGTTTCGGAACGCCGGCCAGTACTGGGACGATGTGATCCACCAGGCGGCGAGACCGAAGACGATCCCAGTGCTGATGATGCTCACCAGCACCGGCGTCCAGCGTTCCCGGGCGCTCACCCGCTGGTGCGCCGGCGGCGGTGGTGGATGTGGTGGTGGATCGGGCACGACGTGCCCGACGTGGGTCACTCGCTCAGTCTTGGGATCTCGCCCTCACCGCTGGTCAGCCATCGGGTGGCGAGGGCGGCCAGCTCGCCGCGGGCGTCCAACGCCGCGAGGGCTTGATCGACGCAGGTCACGAACCCGCTGCCCTTCTCGAAGAGCATCCCAAGCCCTTCCCCGCCCCCGGAGTTCGGGAGTATCCCAGCGATCATGGCGTCGGGGACCTGGACTGCGGTGGCGAACAGGGCGGTGGGTAGCCCGACCACGGTGGCCTCGATCTGTCTGCCTTCCATCGCCAGGAACACATCGGAGAGCTCGTCGAAGACGGCGACATCGGTGGCCCCGATCACGTCTTCGATGTAGGCGAGGTCGGTGGTGCCGATCATCGCCCCGTACCGGAGGCCCTGGATGTCGGCCAGGCTCTGGGCGTCGGCCCCGGGGCTGTCGGGGAAGGTGACCAGGACCTTCTCCTCGCTGTAGTAAGGAGTCGAGAAGTCGACCACCTCACGACGGTCCTCGGTGATCGAGTACTGCTGGATGTTGAAGTCATAGTCCTTCGCCCCGGGAGCGATGGCCCCCTCCCAGCTGGTGCGAACCCAGACCACGTCCCCGGCGTCGAAGCCGAGCTCGTCGGCCACTGCATAGACGACGGAGTTCTCGAATCCCTCACCACCGGCGGGGTTGTCGTCGAGCATCCATGGCGGGAACACGGGGTCGCCGGTGGCGACGGTCAGCTTGCCGGCCTCGAACAGCGCCGGGTGCCCCGGGCCACACTCTCCTTCGCCGTTCGACGGCGTCCCTTCGTCGTCCCCGCAGGCAGCCAAGATCATGGCAAGCGATGCGGTCAGGGCGAGCAGCCTTCTCAACATGGCGCATTCCTCCTGTTGGGGGACCACCTCCGGTCGCACGGGAGACTATACCCGGCACCGTCCTGCCGCCGCGAGGATGGAAGCTCGATGGAGCCTGGCCCCAGACGCGAGAGGCCCCGGTCAGAAATCCCTCTGACCAGGGCCCTACTCGTTCGTTCGTTGGTAGCGGGGGCGGGATTTGAACCCGCGACCTTCGGGTTATGAGGCCCGATTGAGAGGGTACGGCCGGCCAGGAGAAATCCGCATGGAGCGGCTCGGCCACAGCACCATCCAGGTCACCCTTGGCACCTACGGGCACCTGTTTCCGAGTCTCGAAGCTGCCCTTACCGACGCTCTCGACGAGGTCTACCGGGCCGCCGAGCCAGCTCGCCCGGCGGACATCCGGAAGATCGAAGGGTGAGAGCAGCTGTGGCCGGACCGTACGATGGAGATACCCGGGGGATGGTGAGGTGACGGCTTCCCTTCGAGCACACGCTGAGGCCCTAGCTGGTTACTTGAACGACGCGGTCCTCGACTACGACGAGGTTAAACGAGCGCCGACATCCTTCCTCGGTATCACCCTGGTCGAGGATCCGGTCTCGGACAGCACCTACACCTACTACGAGTTGTTCTCGAAGACTGACAAGACCCGCGAGGCCGACGACTGACCGGCGGACCGCCAAGGTTAGCCGTGTTACGAATCCTCGGCATTTCCTCTAGAATTGCCGAGGTATAGGAACTGAGCAGTGGGATGACTAGGTCGGAACAAGTACTCGAGCTGGCGCGAGCGACGGGCGTGGTTCGCCCCCGCGATCTCGCCGCGCATGGGATTCCCCGCATCTATCTGACCCGGCTGGTACGTCAGGGTCTGCTTGAGCGGGTAGGCAGGGGCCTCTACACCCTCCCGGACGCCGAGGTGAGCGAGCACCGTTCGCTGGTTGAGGCCTCCAAGCAGGTCCCTCATGGGGTGGTATGCCTGCTCTCGTCCCTCCGCTTCCACGAGCTCACCACGCAGAATCCCTTCGAGGTGTGGATGGCCGTCCACCACAAGGCTTGGCCCCCCCGATCCGACGGACCACCGCTGCGGATCGTGCGTATGTCGGGTGCCGCCTTTGACAGTGGTGTCGAGACCCACCAGATCGAGGGAGTCACCGTCCGCGTGTACGGACCGGCTAAGACCGTGGCCGACTGCTTCAAGTTCCGCAGCAAGGTCGGCCTCGACGTAGCCCTGGAGGCGCTGCGGGACTACCGGCGGGCCTATCCCGCCGGCACCGACGAGCTGTGGCGGTACGCGAAGGTGTGCCGGGTCTCCGGGGTGATCCGTCCCTACCTGGAGGGCCTCGGGTGAACAGAAAGGAGCCGAAGGACCTGGCGGCCTCGATCCGCCAGCGGCTGCTCAACCTGGCCCGGGAAAGGGGCGAGGACTTCGAGCTGGTGCTTATCCACTACGCGGTGGAGCGGTTCCTCTACCGGCTGAGCCGCTCCCTTATCGCCGACCGTTTCGTCCTCAAGGGCGCCATGTTGTTCTCCACCTGGGTCGAGGTACCACGGCGGCCCACCCGTGATCTCGACCTCCTCGGTTTCGGCGATGACGCCGTCGTCTCCGTGGAGAGATCGGTGGCCCAGATCGTACGTACCGAGGTCGAGCCCGACGGCCTCGAGTTCGACGAAGGCTCCATTCGCGGAGAGGAGATCCGAGAGGGACAGGAGTACGCAGGGGTGCGGGTTCGGCTTCGGGCCAGTCTGGCCGGTGCCCGCATCCCCCTCCAGGTCGACGTGGCCTTCGGCGACGTGGTCAGCCCCGAACCTCGGACCGTCGAGTACCCAACCCTGCTCGCCCTAGCGGCTCCCCGGCTGCGCGCCTATCCGCCCGAGCCGGTGGTCGCCGAGAAGTTCCAGGCCCTCGTGGCCCTCGGGATGGCCAACACCCGAATGAAGGACTTCTACGACCTGTGGCTCCTCGCCGAGCGGATGCGCTTCGACGGTCCACCGCTCAGGCAAGCCATGGAGGCCACCTTCCGACAGCGTGACACACCGGTGCCGTTGGACCCACCGGTCGCCCTGACAGCCGAGTTCCATGACGACGCCTCCAAGCAGCAGCAATGGGCGGCGTTTCTCACCAGGAGCGACCTCCAGGCGCCCGCGCTGCCAGCGGTCATCGAGCGCGTGCGCACCTTCCTGCTCCCTCCCGCCGCGTCGATCGCCCGTGGCGAGTCGTTCGACGAGATCTGGCAGCCGGCAGGCGCGTGGGGATCTCGGCGAGAAATCTCGTCCAAACACGACTGAGCGAGGATCGAATGGAGGAGTCGACTCAGCCCTCCGGCGGGCCGTTCCGTGATCGGCGTGTGCGATGGACGTGCGATGGAGGCCTAAGAAGCCGGGTTGAGGGGAGAGCCCGCTCAGCGGAAAACCCTTGCGATGCAAGGGTTTTCCGGTGGTAGCGGGGGCGGGATTTGAACCCGCGACCTTCGGGTTATGAGCCCGGAGGCGGTGTTCAGGTGGGTGGTGCGGATTTCGGGTAGGCCCGCATTCATGCGGGTTCAGAGAGTTTCGATGCCTGTGAGTTCACGGTGCGTGGAAGCTCTTCCATCTCGTTCGTTTGACGCAGGTTTGACACCGGGCCGCTGACGACTCCACGCGCGCGCCCCGTGTCACCTTGGTATGTTCTGGCCGTGGTGGAACACATCGCGATCCGTAAGGAGCAGTTCGTAGCCGGCGGTCGGCAAGGGCCGGAGATGGGTGTGCTCGTGCAGACGCATCCGCAGGTCGCGCCCACACCTCGGCGATCATGGAGCGATCGGGCCTGTGTCTTCGTGGCCGCGGTCGCCACCCTCGGACTGGCGTCGATCAGGCGACTGCAATGCGCGGAAATTGTCGCCAATCTCGTCTATCGGCCCCGACAGTTCACTCGCACGCAGCCCCTGATAACGTCCGGGCCTCCACTCCGCTACAGGTTGTGTGTGCTCAGACTTTGAGCCGACCCGCTCATCGTTCGCACACCACCAACCACTTGAGAGGAAACCAAAATGACGAGACTTCTGACGCGGGCCGCCGCCCCAACCCTGATACTCGCCCTCGCCCTGACCGTCGCAGCATGCGGACAGGAGACCGGCGATACCACCACTCCGGAGCCGACCGGGTCTGAGTTCGCGTTCGGCTCGCCCGCCAACGCGGCCGACGCCGACCGAGTGATCGAGATCCGGACAAGCGATGATCTGAGGTTCGAGCCGGCGGACATAACCGTTGCGCCCGGCGAGACCGTCACCTTCCGGCTCACCAACGACGGAGCTGTGGACCATGACTTCACGCTCGGTGACCAGGCCACACAAGACCGACACGAAGCCGAGATGTCTGAGATGGCAGGAATGGCCCACGATGAGCCGAATGTGGCCACGATCCCCGCAGGCGAGACGGTCGAACTCACCTGGACCTTCGGCGTAGGGGGCACCGTCCTCATCGGCTGTCACCAACCTGGCCACTATGCCGCGGGAATGACCGGCCGGATCACCGTCGAGGGATGAACAGGCTCATGGTGGTGGCGGCGGTTCTCGCCGCCACCAGCATCATTGGATGCGCCTCTGATACCGAGACAGTGTCAGGGGAGGTCGTCCAACGCGGGGGTCAGCTGTATCAAGCCAACTGCGCGTCATGTCATGGAGCCGACCTGGCCGGAGCGCCAGACTGGAAGAGCCCTAGCGAAGACGGCTCCTATCCAGCCCCGCCCCAGGACTCCTCTGGGCACACCTGGCACCACTCAGACCACGTGCTGATCGAGATCATCCGCGACGGCTCCGACTTCCCCAAGTCGCGGATGCCCGCCTTCGGAGACCGTCTCACCGACGAGGACATCGAAGCGATCCTCGAGTTCATCAAACGCAGCTGGGGACCCCAGGAGAAGGCATATCAAAGCCAGATCACCGAACAGGAGGGCGCGAAGCCATAGTCGTGGCCTCCCTGCCTCATGCGGGTCACGTTGACCTGGGTACGAAGAGGCCCTTCGGCCCTACCGACCCCTCCCGGGGTGGGGTTGACTGGGCGTGGAGGTGAATCACATGCGGTATTGGCACGGTATGGGTCCCGGGGCGTGGCTGATGATGGTCGCCTTCTGGGCGCTGGTTGCCTACCTGATCGTCTGGGCGGTCCGCTCAACGGCGACGGCAGGGCAGCAGGATGCGGTCACCCCGCTTCGACTACTCGATGAACGGCTCGTCCGGGGGGAGATCGACCGGGAGGACTACGAGGAGCGCCACCAGGTTCTCGAGAGCCGCCGTTGAGAGCGGCTACGAAGGCTGTGGGGTTCAGACTTCGCTCCGCTCGTGACCATCTCGACGGGGTGATGCATATGGTGGAGGACGACCGTTACTGCGTCGATGTCCTCCATCAGCTGTTCGCGGTGCAGGGTGTTTTGGATCGCGTCCGCCGTGACATTCTGGAGGCGCATCTGCGGGGATGCGTTCCGGAGGCGGCCGCCGAGGAGCGCGTCCACGACGTTGTAGATGAGTTGCTGGCGGCGGCATTCGGCGCGACTTCCGGTTCGACAGCTGATCACCACCGTCAGCACAGCGGGGAATTTCCATCAGTGGCTGCGGCGGGTTATTGAGATGCGACCGCCAATCGGTGTGTTGGTGGTCATCAGCCCTAGCTGTCACTTCTGCGACGACGCCCTCAGGTTGCTGGACGAGTTGGCTGAGAGCAGTCCACTGCAGATAGAGACGGTCCCTCTGACCTCGGAACGGGGTCGATCGCTCCTGGTCCGTCACCGGGTCCCCTTTCCGCCGATCGTCTTGGTCGACGGCGAGTTCTTCGGCTACGGGCGGATCTCCCGTCGAAAACTAGAAGCACACCTAGTGAGCGTTATGACAAGCGCGCGGGCCGACTGAGATGGAGGGACTGTTCCTGGGCGGTTCGCTGCTGGCAGCCTTCATAGCCGGATCAGTGGCGCTCTTCGCTCCCTGCTGCATCGTGGTCATGTTCCCCTCTTTTCTGGCGGCGTCGGTGCGGAATCACCGCTGGCGACTGGTTCCATTGGCGTTCGTTTTTGCCGCCGGAGTAGCCACAGTGATGCTCCCGGTGACCCTGGGGTTGAGCCTGCTCACCGAGAGCCTCCTCCGCTTCCACACTGTGGTCTATGGCGTCGGGGCACTCCTCCTATTCGGTCTCGCCGTGATCTCCCTGGGGGGCGGAACCTGGTCGCTGCCCTTCCTGCGCAGTTCACCTGACATCTCCCGGACCGACTCCGCCGGGGTTTACGCCCTCGGAGTGTTTTCGGGCGCGGCCAGCGCCTGCTGTGCCCCGGTTCTGGCCGGGGTGCTGACCCTGTCGGCGGTGTCACCCGGTCTGCTATCCGCTGTCGGCATCAGCCTGGCCTACGTATTCGGCATGGTCTTCCCCCTGGTGATCATGACGCTGCTCTGGGATCGGCTGGGCCCCGAGCGCGCCACCTTCGGGAGCAGACAGGTCTCGTTCCTAGTCGGTCCATTCAGGGTGTCGACTACGACCGCAGGGTTGGTGGCATCGGTCATGTTCCTGGTCATGGGGGTAGTACTTGCAGTAGTCGCGGTCACCGGGTCCTCGCTGTCACCGGCGGTCCTCGCCTCCCTTGGAACCCGGATCGAAGGTCTCCTGACGCCCATCCTCAACGGGTTGTCATGGATTCCCGACGCGGTCATCGGCCTGCTGCTCATTCTCGTCGCCGCCGGCGCCATATGGATATCCGCCAGACCGCGCAATCGAAGTCGAGAGCCACAAGAACACGAAGAACGGAGTTGCCATGAACACCGCCAAGACGCCACCCCGGTCGGCTAAGCGTCCTCCGGTACCAAAGACCTCGCTATGGCGTTGGATCGGGTTCATCGCCATCCCCTCGGCCCTGGCCATCCTGGTGGCGGTCGCCACCGTCTCCGAGACGAATGACACTGGCCCGAAGGAGGCGATCCAGTTCGAGCTTCCCACCACCGACGGCAACACCGTCGCGTTGAACGAGATCCTCGCCGAAGGGGACACCCTCCTCTACTTCTCTATGGGTGTGGGCTGCGATGGCTGTTTCGCCCAGATCCCGGAGATCGAAACCGCCCTCGCCGAACGCGGGCTGAACCTGCTGTCCATCATGGTCGATCCCGCCCCGCTGGTCGCCGCCGAGGCGGCCCGTTTCGGCATCGAAACCCCGATCCTCATCGACGACGGCGCCCAAGTGTCCCGGGATTACGGAATGGTCGGGATCTACGGCCACGCCGACCGGCCCAGCCATAGTTTCTCCCTGGTCCGCCGAGACGGGACCATTGGGTGGGTGCGCCACTACGCCGAGATGTTCGTACCGGCAGATGCCCTGCTCGCCGAGCTGGACGCCGCACTCGGGTCGTGAGCTCCACTCTTTCTCCCGGCAAGCTCCGACTGATCAATGTGCTTCGTCACGGTGTTTCCGTGGCATGGGGTGCGGTGACCGGTGTGGCTCCCCACGTGCTCCATCACGTCGGCCCACTGGCCGGCGCCGCGCTTCTCGCCGGAGCCACCGGTCGGATCCTCTTCTTCCTTCTCGGGCTGCTGGCAGCGACCCCGATGCTCATCCGCCTCTACCGTCGGTTTCGTACCTGGGTGGCACCCGCCGTCGCCGTGGTCATATTCGCCGTCGCCTACACGCTGTCCTCCCTCCTCCTGGGGCCATGGCTCACCGGAGGGGCCAATGCTGCGGACGAGTTCGGAGTGACAACGACGACCGACCCGCACGGTCATTGACCGCATCCGCTTGAGTCTGGCCGGGGCCAGATTCCACCGCTTGACATTCCAGTCGCATGGAAGGTCTACGTTCGTAGTGGCAGCAAGGAGGCCAGCATGGCGATCTTCAAGATCATCGGAGCCGCCTGGGTACTCATCGCCACAATGGTGACAGTGGCGATCGTCGCGGACACCCCGCCCCAGGCTTCGGTTCTACCCTCGCCACGAACGGCGGTTGTGACCGACCTCGGGGCATCTGAGATGCTGGAGAGCGACATGCGGATGCTGGGCAGATGCGGACCGCGGTTTCTCCGTTGATGAACGGCATGATCGCAGCAGACCCGATGTGGTCGGATCCCGACATGATCCGCGCTCAGGAGCAGTATCAGGCTCAGATGGACCGGATGGTTGGCAGACCCTGAACACACCACAGGGCCGCCGACCGTCACCCCGGCGGTGGGTTAGTGGTGGTGGCCAGAGGGAGCGGTATGCAGGTGGCGCAGGCCGCGATCCGAGTTGACGTTCGTTCCCTGGGTGATGGTCTGACATCGGTTGGGGTTGCGGCACTGGGTGGGGTCGAGGCTCCGGGCCTGTTGGGTGAGCTTGGCCAGCTTCTCACGTGTGGCACCCAGACTGCGGATGTGCTGGTCGAGCGCTGCCAAGTGCCGATCGAGCAGATCGATGACGTGGTGGCAGGTGGCCTCACCCTGGCTGCGGAGGTCGAGGACGGAAGAAATCTCGGTGAGTGTCAGCCCCGTGGCTTGGGCGTCCCGAATGAAGGCGAGCCGATCCACCGTCTCCTCCGGGAAGTTGCGGTAGTCATTGGCCTCCCGGTCCGGCTCGGGCAGGACGCCGATCGATTCGTAGTAGCGGATGGTCTTGGTGGGCACACCGGTACGGCGGGCAAGTTCTCCGATTCTCATAAGTCCATTATCCCCTATTGACATTCCAGTCGACTGTATGGCTTAGGTTTGTGGGTATGGAACCATCGCATGAGTCAGGTCTCACGGATCCGGTATGTGGGATGACGGTTGGACCCGGGGCGTTGAGGCTCGACGAATACCCCGATGTGGGTTTCTGTTCGGAGCATTGCCGCCGCAGTTTCCTCACCGATCCTGCAAGTGTTGGCTCCGCTGGCGGGCACAACCCCGACGACCATGCCCGGCCTGACGTGGGAGACAGTCGGGTGGGGCCAGCCGTGGCCCCTTCGGAGGAGTCGGAAGCCTCAGACTCCGAGCAAGACGGCCGGCAGCGGCTGTATCGGAGCCTGCTGCGAAAGTTCTGGTTCGCCACGGTGGTGTCGTTGCCGGTGATCTACTTCTCCTACCCGGAGCTCTTCCCTGGGGTGCCGGAGAAAGGGTCGACGGCGCTGAATCTGATCTGGGGTGGCATGGCGTTGGTCACGCTGGCGGTGATGGTCTATTCCGGTTCGCAGTTCTTCAGCGGCGCCTGGGCGGCGTTCAAGCACCGATCGGCGAATATGTACACGCTGATCGCCCTCGGGATCTCCGCCGCCTGGCTGTATTCGACTGTGGCGTTGCTGTTCCCCGGATTCTTCCCCGAGGAACAGCTTCGGGATGTCTTCTTCGATGTGACCGCGGTGGTGACAGCTCTGGTCGTGTTGGGCTCGGCTCTGGAGATCCGGGCCCGGGCCCGCACCTCAGAGGCCCTGAAGAAGCTGATCGGCCTCCAGGCAAGAACCGCCCGGGTAATCCGTGACGGCTCAGAGGTGGAGATACCGATAGAGGCGGTAGCCGTCGACGACATCGTCGTGGTCCGTCCCGGTGAGAAGATCCCCGTCGACGGGGTGATCATCTCCGGAGTGTCGGCCGTCGACGAGTCGATGGTCACCGGCGAGTCCATCCCTTCGGAGAAGACCGAGGGCGATACGGTCATCGGCGCCACCATCAACAAGACCGGTTCGTTCCGGTTACGGACCACCCGAGTTGGTCGGGACACCATGCTGGCTCAGATCATCCAGATGGTCCGCGACGCTCAAGGGTCGAAGGCGCCGATTCAGCGGACGGTGGACAAGGTGGCTGGCTACTTCGTTCCGGCGGTGATGATCGTGGGGATCCTGACCTTTATGGCCTGGTTTACGTTCGGTCCGGCTCCCGCACTGGTCTATGCGGTGATCACCGCGGTGACGGTGCTGGTCATCGCCTGCCCGTGCGCCCTGGGCCTGGCCACACCCACTTCGCTGATGGTGGGGATCGGGAAGGGCGCTGAGAACGGCATCTTGATCAAGTCAGGCGATGCCCTGGAGACCGCCCATCGGGTCGACACCGTGGTGTTGGACAAGACCGGCACCATCACCAGAGGCGAACCGGCCCTCACCGATCTGGTCGTCTTCAATGGCTTCGACGAGAATCGGATATTGGCTTTCGCCGCCTCGGCAGAAGTCGGCTCGGAGCACCCATTGGGTGAGGCCATCGTCGCCGGCGCTCGGTTCCGGAACGTTGAGGTGGTCGAGGCAGCCGACTTCGATGCGGTACCAGGTCACGGCATCGAAGCGACGGTGGGCGGAAGGCATGTGGTGTTGGGCAACCTCAAGTTCATGGCCGACCGCGGTGTCGCCGCCGGGGCTGCCGAGGAAACGCTGGGGCAGCTCGCTGACGAAGGCAAGACCGCCGTGGTGGTCGGTGTCGACGGGGAGTTGGCAGGTGTCATCGCCGTTGCCGACACTGTCAAGGAAGACTCCGTGGCAGCGATACGCCGGCTCCACGACCTCGGTCTCGAGGTGGTGATGCTCACCGGTGACAACCAGCGCACCGCCGCCACCATCGCCCGTCTGGTCGGTGTCGACCGGGTGTTGGCGGAGGTTCTCCCCGAGGACAAGGCGACACAGGTCAAACTGCTCCAGGCCGAAGGCAAGACTGTGGCTATGGTCGGCGACGGGATCAACGACGCTCCCGCCCTCGCTCAGGCGGATGTGGGCATGGCCATGGGCACAGGCACCGACGTTGCCATGGAGTCCGGGGACGTCACCCTGGTGAAGGGAAGCCTGGGCGGGATCGTCACCGCCATTGAGCTCTCCAAGGCCACCATCAGAAACGTCCATCAGAACCTCGTGGGCGCCTTCGCCTACAACACGCTC
Organism: Acidimicrobiia bacterium; assembly: GCA_040902765.1. Lineage (NCBI taxonomy): Bacteria > Bacillati > Actinomycetota > Acidimicrobiia > Acidimicrobiia bacterium. Next base: position 40,845 of record JBBDWO010000031.1, read on the forward strand.
GGCGTTCCCATCGCCGCCGGTGTCTTCTACCCGCTCTTCGGGATTTTGCTCAGCCCGCTGCTGGCCGGCGCGGCGATGGCGTTCTCCTCCGTGACCGTGGTGTCCAACGCCAACCGGCTTCGCCGTTGGCGGCCCTCCATTCAGCAAGGAGCGAGCTGATGACGGTGCTCATCGTTGATCTTGCGGGGCTGGGTTTCATCGCCCTGATCATCTGGTACTTCTGGCTATCCAAGCCCCAAGGCTCACTAGCTGTCATCGGCGCAGGTGGCGTCCAGGAGGCGTTCATCGTGGTCAAGGGCGGATACAGCCCGGACACCATCAGGGTCGAAGCAGGGCAACCGGTCAAATTGGTCTTCAACCGCCAAGAGGCAGACCCATGCTCGGGAAAGGTCGTCTTCGACGCATTTGGCGTCTCCGCCGACCTCCCCGAAGGCGAGAACGTCTCCATCGAGTTCACGCCCTCGGAGCCCGGCGAATACGAGTTCGCCTGCCAGATGGGCATGCTCCGCGGCAGGGTGGTCGCCTCATGACCCCCGGCTCACATAACAGTCGCTTCGGCCCGGTGATGTGGGGAGTCATCGCCATCGCCGTGATGATCCTCGCGGTGGTCGCGGTCTACCAACAACTCGACTCTCGAGTCGTCGGCTATGCCGTCGGCGCACTCGTACTTGTCTGTCTCGCCGTCTGCGGCGCCACCTTCTGGCTCGACACCGGCTCCGTACGGACCACCAAACGGTCCGTTGACCAACTCCGCAGGTCCAACCACTAGACGTCGAAGGCCCTCTAGGCCTGCACCTCCTCCCTGCCCAGTCATATCGGGACCTTCGACCCTATTGACCTTCCAGCCGTCTGGAATGCGTACGTTGGAGTGAGAGCAGATGCCAAGACAGGGTTCGAATGATGGAGACGGATACCCCCCGGAACGCGCAAGATGACGATCGACTCTCCGACCAGTCGCTGGTCGCCACGGGGATAGCCAAGACCTACACGCGGGGAATGTGGCCACGTCGACGGTCGCTCGAGGTTCTCCGTGGAGCAGATGTGGTGCTCCGACCCGGTGAGATCGTGGGCCTGGTCGGCGAGAACGGGTCGGGCAAGTCGACTCTGATGAAGATCCTCGTCGGGAGCATCGACCGCGATGGTGGCACCATCGTCAGGTCGGGCTCAGTCGGCTACTGCCCACAGGACCCCATCCTCTACGAGCGGCTGACCTGCGACGAGCACTTTGGGCTCTTCGGCATGGCCTACGGGAAGGGTGCTCCTGGTCGGGCTGCCCCTGTTCTTCATCACCCTCTCCATAGCGGTTACTCCAGACGACCCCGCACCGGTCGAGCTGGTCGTAAACGGGCAGAGCAGCATCTCTATCCTCTCTACGACCGATGTCCACGGGGCGATCATGGTTGCTATCACCGTCGCGTTTCTCGCCGGGCTCGCCGGGCTTTTCGTCGTGCTCGGCTCCGTCGAAGGAGACCGCCGCCTCGTCCTCGCCGGGTTCAAGCCACGCGAGGTGCTCGTATCCCGGCTTGGCGTCATCACTCTCGCCGCGGTACTGGTCAGTGCCGTCTCTCTCGCCGTCACCGCGGCCAGCTTTCAACCGCGAGTTTGGGTCACCTTCGCCGGCGCCACCCTGGCGGTGGCGGTCACCTACGCCTTGATCGGAGTGGTCGTGGGCCCGCTCGTTGGACGACTCGGTGGCCTCTACCTGATGTTCCTACTCCCTTTCCTCGACGTGGGGTTGGCCCAGAACATCATGTTCGACGCCGCCCCACCATCGTGGGCGGCGTGGATGCCCGCCCACGGCGCAGTCCGGCTGCTCATCGACGGCGCCTTCACCCCCACGTTCGACGAGGCCGGCGGCCTCGTCCTCGCCCTGGGCTGGCTCCTCGGTCTCGCTGCCGCCGCAGCCGCCATCTTCCAGCGCACTTCGGCGCCGCGGAACGCATGATCGGCTACGACGATGTCTGCTGATCCCGCCCTCGCTCTCACGGTCGCCTACCTACGACTCAACGGCTACTTCCTCCTCACTGAACAAGAACTCCATATCCGAGAGCCGGTCGGATTCCGCGCCCTCACCGACATCGACATCATCGCTCTCCGCCCACCCACAGCACCCGGACCGGCGCACCATCGTCTCGGTCAAGAGGTCGAAGAGTGCCTAATCGTCACCGAAGTCGATCCCACTCTCGATGTCGACACCAGCCGATTTGACGTCATTGTCGGAGAAGTGAAGACCGCCGCAGCCGAGTTCAACCCTGCCATGCTCACACCCGGCGCCCTACATGCCGCCCTCCGCCGCACCGGCGACCTCCACGGCACGCCCCTTGACCAGGTCATCGACCAGCTGATCTCCGGCGGCTCAGCCACCACGCCAACTTCTCGCGTTCGGCTCGTGGTGTTCGCCGGACACGGACGTGTGGGACGTGCAACCACGATTCATCTCGGAGACGCTGCCCGATTCATCCGCAACCACCTCCGGACCTACCAGGACCTCTACCGCGTGACTCGGTTCTCCGACCCGGTGATTGCTCTCCTCGCACTCCTCGAGAAGGCCCCGTAGGAAGCCGCCTCTCAGTGGTTGCGGTTTGACGATGTCGATGGTGGCCGGGTGTCAGCCCACCTCGACGCCAGTGCCCGGTTCTGTCGTCCCAGGTAGCTTCGCTTTACGCTCCATGACTACAAGACGCTCGTAATAGTCGGGGAACTCTCGAAGGTGAGCCAGGGCAATCTTCGCTGTTATCACGGGGTCGTCACCACTCACATCGAGGTCGGGGAACCTGGTTCCGTGCTCCAACTCGACATTCATCCCGTCCCGAACATCCTCCAAGCCAAACCGCTCATCAGATATGTCAACACCGGCAGTCGTCAACGCTGCAGCGGCATCCTCAGCCGTGAACATCGCTCCTCCTATCTGGAGACGTCGCACGATTCGAACGAGGTCTTCCACCGCGGCCATTCTCCTCGCAGTTGCCCAGATTCGATCAGAGGCGAAGGTCACTGGTGTCAGGCCCATTTAGCGTTTCGGCACGAGCGCCTTAGCGGGGAGATTGACGGGGTGCCCGCACAAGCGAAGACCCCTTGCAGTGCAAGGGGTCTTCGGTGGTAGCGGGGGCGGGATTTGAACCCGCGACCTTCGGGGTATCAGCCCGACCCGAAGGAGGAGACCCTCTAGTCGGATGCTGTGGACCGTGCCCATCCGAGCGCTCCCCACCCACCGGGCTACCGGCCAGCCTCGAGATGTCCGCCAAAGCCGAAGCGCATCGCTGAGAGCACCTTGTCGGCGAAATCGGCCTCGCCCTGAGACGAGAAGCGGGCGTAGAGCGCCGCGGTCAGCACCGGAGACGGCGCCGAGACGTCGATGGCGGCGATACTCGTCCACCGTCCCTCCCCCGAATCGGAGACCCGGCCCTCGAAGTCGGCCAAATCGGGGCTCTGACCGAGGGCTTGAGCGGTGAGATCGAGCAGCCACGAGGTGATCACGCTGCCGCGCCGCCACACCTCGGTGACCGCTGGCAGGTCGAGCCGGTACTGGTAGAGCTCAGGGTCGCGAAGCGGCGACGTCTCGGCATCGACCTCGCGTTGCTCGAAGCCCGCCCCCGCATGATGGAGGATGTTGAGGCCCTCGGCGTAGGCAGCCATGAGACCGTACTCGATGCCGTTGTGGACCATCTTGACGAAGTGACCAGAGCCGGACGGCCCACAATGAAGGTACCCCTGCTCGGCTCGCGTCGGCGCGCCGGACCGGCCCTGTGTACGCGGAGCCGCCTCCACCCCGGGTGCCAACGCCAGGAACAGCGGGTCGAGGCGGTCGACGGCCGCACCCGGACCCCCGATCATCAGGCAGTAGCCGCGCTCGAGACCCCAGACTCCGCCGCTCGTGCCGCAGTCGAGGTAGTCGATTCGCCGGTTGGCCAGTTCCTTGGAGCGGCGAATGTCGTCGCGGTAATTGGAGTTGCCTCCATCGACGACCGTGTCGCCGGATGCCAACAGTGGGACCAGCTCCTCGAGGGTTGCATCGACGGACGCGGCGGGCACCATCAGCCAGACGGTCCGCGGCGCTGGGAGTTGCGCGACGAGATCCTCAAGCGAGCTGGCACCCGCGCTAATGGTTCCGTCGGCGACGAAGCCCTTGACCGTCTTGGCGGTGCGTGCGTAGCCGACCACCGTGTGTCCGCCACGCAGCCACCGCCTCGACATGTTGGCGCCCATCCTCCCGAGCCCGATCAGACCGAGCCGCATGACGCCTCGCCTTCTGCGACGCAGATACCGACCGAGGCGTCGCGAGCGACGTCGGGGGCTCGCTCGGTGCTGGCGATCCGACCGACGCAAGGTTTGTGTATCACGGGCGCCATTGGGGCAGTCCAGGTGCTGGGCAGCATGGGTTGTACCTCCTCTGCTCGATCGTGTGGCTCACGGTCACGGCACGTGTCCGCAGCCGGAACATCTTCTACGACTCGCTGGACATTTTCAATTCGGGCGTACTGGTGGTATCGCTGCGGTCCGACCCAGCTATCAAGACTCACTCGGGCGTCGCATGAAGGAGGCTCGACGTCGCGGTCGCGACGTCGAGTAGCCAGGTCGTTGGTGCCTTAGGATGACCGTGCCGCGGAAGGAATGTCATGACTGCAGATAGCGGCATCATCATCGTCACTGGCTCGAACGGTCGAATCGGGGATGCATTGATGCGGCGCTTCACCGACCGCTTCGATGAGGTGGTCGGCTTCGATCGCAGGGCGGACAACCCGCCCCCGCCGGGCTGTGTGGGCGTCCCCGTCGACATCACCTCAGACCAGAGCGTGCGGGAGGGGCTCGCCGCGATCCAACAGCACCACGGGAGCCACGTTGCGTCGTTGATCCATCTCGCCGCCCACTACGACTTCTTGGGGGAACCGAGCCTGCAGTACGAGGAGATTACCGTGCGTGGCACAGGCCGGCTGCTGCGCGGGATGCGCGAGCTCGACTTCCATGTCGAGCAGTTCATCTTCTCCAGCACGATGCTCATACACCGACCCACCACGCCCGGCCAGCTCATCAACGAGGATTCGCCGATCGACCCGGGCTGGGCATATCCGGAGTCGAAAGTGAAGACGGAGCAGGTGATCCACGACGGGCGCGGCGACATCCCGGCTGTGCTGCTGCGCATCTCTGGTGTCTATGACGACGGGTGTCACTCGATCCCGCTGGCCCAGCAGATTCAGCGCATCTATGAGCGCCGGTTCAGCAGCCACGTGTATGCGGGTACCACCGCCCACGGCGCGTCCTACCTACATATGGACGATCTGGTGGACGCCGTCGTTACGATCGTGGAACGGCGCGCGGCGTTGCCGCCGGAACTGGCGCTACTGCTCGGCGAGACGGAGACACTCAGCTACGACGAGCTCCAGCACACGCTCGCTGGCCTGCTTCACGACGAGGATCTGGAGACGATCCCGATCCCGATACAGCTGAAACCGCTGATCAAGATCGGCGCATGGCTGATGGCCCATATCCCCGGCCGAGAGCGGTGGATCCGACCGTGGATGATCGACCGCGCCGGCGACCATTACGCCCTCGACACCACCCGGGCACGCACGATGCTGGGATGGGAGCCGATTCGCTCGCTGCGCCCCACCCTCTCGGTGATGGTCGCCGCGCTCAAGGCGGACCCGCTGGGCTGGTACCGCGAGAATGACTTGGAGCCTTCCCGTTCCCTTCGCAAGTCCGCCAAGGATCACGGACGCCAGGCGCCGACCAGTGGAAGCTGACCCGGGCCATGGCCAGCACCCGGCCCAAGGCGAAGCCGTCGCCGAGTCCGAGGAGAGGTCCGGCGCGATGACGCCGCACGGGCAGGCTACGCCCTCGGCCCACTTCTTCGCCGCCATCATCTTGGGTGTCTGGCTGATCACAAGCCCCTTCGCTCTGGACTACGGCAGCAGTGCACTCACATGGAGTGATGTGATTAGCGGGGCCCTTGTGATCGGGTTCTCCACGGTGACACTCGTGCGCGGGTCGGTGTGGGCGCCATGGGCGAACTCGCTGGTCGGGGTATGGCTCCTTTTTGCCCCGCTCGTCTTCAAGGCGCCGACGGCGGCCGCCTACGCCAATGACACTCTTGCGGGGGCGCTCGTGATCGCCTTCGTCCTGCTCATGCCGGGGATGCCGGGCATGAGGATGCTTCCGGGCCCAGACGTGCCGCCCGGCTGGTCCTACAACCCCTCGACCTGGTCACAACGGGCACCCATCATCGCGCTCGCCGTGCTCGGCTTTTTCCTTTCCCGGCAGATGGCCGCCTACCAGCTCGGCTATACGAGCTCCGTTTGGGAGCCGTTCTTCGATCCCGGGACCAGAGCGGTCCTCGACTCGGATATCTCGCGTTCCTTCCCCATTTCTGACGCGGGACTCGGCGCGGTCCTCTACATGGTCGAGGCGCTGATGGGGTTCATGGGCGACAAGGCGCGCTGGCGGACCATGCCCTGGATGGTGGCCTTCTTCGGCATCCTCGTGGTGCCCCTCGGCATCGCCAGCATCACCCTCATCATCCTCCAGCCGGTGGCGGTCGGCGCCTGGTGCACGCCCTGCCTGATCGCCGCCCTGGCGATGCTGATCATGATCGCCTTCACCCTCGACGAGGTAGTCGCCATGGGCCAGTTTCTGGCCCAAACCCGGCGCGACGGCGAGTCGGTCTGGCGCATCTTCTGGATGGGCGGCCCACTCACCGAGACCGGCTCCGACCCCGGCGAGGTCCGCCCTGACGTGGTGAGCGCCGAGGCGATGAAGTGGGGGATAACGCTGCCCTGGAACCTGCTCGCCAGCGCGGCGGTGGGGTTGTGGCTGATGGCCTCGCCCGCGGTGTTTGGGACGATGGACAGGGCAGCAGACAGCGACAACATCGTCGGGGCACTAGTGGTGACCGTGGCGATGATCGCCCTGGCCGAGGTGGGCCGCGCTGCCCGCTTCCTCAACGTCGCCTTCGGCGCCTGGATCGTCGCCGCCCCCTGGCTGCTCGGAGGCGGTACGACAGCCTCCCGGTGGAACGACGTCGCCGCCGGCGCTCTGCTGATCCTGCTCAGCCTCCGGCGCGGACCTGTCGGAGAGCGCTATGGGAGTTGGCAACGTTTCATCCGTTGACACGAAACCACACCATCGCGGCAACCTGGCAGTGGCCGGGGTTCGACGATCGAGTCCAAGGCAAGGTCGAGCGGTTCAGCTCTGGGGTTCGAGTCCGGTGTTCAATGAGGCGCCTGACGTGCCGCTCGACCGGTTCGTACTCGTCTTCGTCACCAGGGTCAGGACGCTGACGGCGGTGGTGTGGGTCGGGTTGGGCCTGGCGGACGACGGCGGGTTGGTCGATCCACGATCTCTACGCAGCCTTCTACGTCAACGCCAACACCGGTCACTGTTTCCCTGCAAACCCCCCCGTGTCGCCAACCCGCCACCAGAGCGCAGGCACCCACCACGGATCAGCAGACTCCGAGGAGAGGGCAAGCCGACAAGTCAGGACCGCGACAGCCGCGTTGCTCGACTGCTAGTCGCGCTCTCTCTTAAGGAACACGAGATACTGGTGTCCCTTGAGTTTCGTCTTCTGAATCCCGCCGTAGACCGGGATGGTCTCGTACGAGATCATCTCCCAACCTGTCTGGCCGAGTGCCGAGAGTCGCTCCTCGAAGCGCTTGGTCTCTTCTGCGGAGCGTTGAGCGCCCCACCGGTCTGTAAGCGCCATTTCCTCGACCCGGTATTCCCAAGTCTTCATGCGGCCTCCTTAGTGTCGATACCGTCCACGCTTGACCTCCGTCGTCACATCTACCGACATCACCTCCCCTGTCGGACCCACGGTTACCCGGAAGTACTTCTTCGGGAAGATCTTGATCTCAACGATGGCTTCGTCAGCCGAGACCCGATTCACGACGCCGTTTCGATCTCCAAGCAGTGTTGCCGCGTGCTCGTCGAGTATCTGGCGCCGTTCATCCATCGACAGCTTCTGAGCCACGAGCGCGGCCCCACAGCGAGGGCAGGCCTCAGCCCTGGTCGAGACCTCTGCGCCGCACTCCTCACATGCAACTAGCGCCATCGTTGCTCCTCTCTCAGTACCGTCCATAGTCGTATTTGGACGCGAGCACCATGTCCCTCGAGTCGCCGTCGGGCCTGCTCCAGATGGGCCTCATATGGTGCCGACATGACCACGACAGGCGCTCCTGCGACGATTCTTCTCGCGCGACTGAAATCGCCGCCAAGCAGCTCCTGGACGTACCGCGCGACCTCGAAGGCTCGGTCACCGGCTCCTTCCAAGACGAGCGCGTAGTCCTGGTAAGGCTCGGCAGCCACCGCAGAACCTGCGAGTGGGTCCGAGAGCACGGCGCGGGCGGTCTCGCGAAGCCGATCCGCCGCCTGCCATTCTGGAGTGCTGGCACCTGACAGAGCATGCTCAGACCTAGGCCTGCCCTTGACCGACGCGAGTGTGAGACCACCGAGGACGACCGCGAGAAGAACGACCATCACGCCAGCGGAGCTCCCACCTGAGAAGGCCCGCCCAAGCAGACCGAGGCCGACCAGGGCTACTGCCCAGACCATCCACGGATCGATGTCGACCATTGAAAAGAGCGTCGACCGAGCGCTAGAGCGATCAGCGTCAACGGATCGGGCTATCGCCGCTTCCTGCGTCGCAGCCTGAGAATCCATGGCATTCGGCAGTCTTCCAAGTGCGTTCTGGAGCTCATCGGCAACGAGTTGGTTGCGCCCCATGACGGACAGAAGGTCGGCGTCTCCCTCGTCATGGGCGTCTGGTTGCGTGTGATGGGGCACGCCACCCGCCAAACGGAATGCCTCATCCCGGAGTCCTCGCATCTGATGCCTCACAGTTCGGGCTTCCTGGATAACGATGTCTACGGCCTCCGAGGGGTATTGGATCCGCGTCTCGTGCGCAAGCAGCCTGAGTACCAGGACCGGATCGAGGCGGAGGGCACCGACCATCGCACGTTGAGCTACTTCTGGTATGCCGCCAACGTCGGCTCGGATGGCGAGTTCGTACGTGGTCTCGACTCGCGACGGGTCGAGATCGTGAGCGCCCTTCGCCGCAATGAACGCGCCGTGGGTGTCCCCCATATCACCCAGGGTCCGAGCAATTCCGGCTAGCGAAGAAGCGCCCCATCGTCGAGACTCGACCTCGTCGCCCACGACCCTGAAACTAAGCAGGGCTGCAGCGTCCGCCTCCCCAAGCTCGAGGAGTTCGACCAGGTCATCTCGCCGCTCGTCGGTTAGGCCCGGAAGTAGGCGATCAGGGTACTGAGTGGGTTCGATCGATTCGGGGTGGGGGGTTAGCGCGACGAGCGCTGCGCTCCGGTACGAAGTCAGCGCGCTGTCGAGTTCCATACGAAGGAAGTAGATATGCCCCTGAAGGCACCAACTCTGATAGTCGAGGGGATTTTCATCGAGTACCTCGGTGAACAGGCTCAAGGCATCGTCGAACATGCCCTTGGCGTATGCCGCACCCGCAAGTTCCCGTCTGGCCCCTCCCTGAGTTGGGTCGTCGGCGATTCGGAACTCGTTGCTGTGCCCTTCTCTGAGAAGAGACCGCGACGCTTGGAGTAAATCGGCCGGCGAGTCCCGGAACGGTCGCCCATCGAGAACGGCGCAGTCGGAGGCCTCAATCAGCGCCGGATCGATCCGCAAATTCGTCGGCACAGTGCCAATCCCATCCGATTGCTAGCCCGAGTCGATGTTAGGGAATCCGTCTCGGTGGTGCCGAGGTATGTTTTCCACTCAAGGTCGAGGTGGCCTTTGGCGACGCGGGACCGGGAATCCTGTCACTGGCCGCCATGTACCGCGCGGATGAGAAGTACGAAGTCCTCCAGCAGGCGGATGGCCGAGTCTGGATACGGCTCATCGACGATCGCTCGGCGGGTGACGATGATAGGCACTGGGGCTAGACCCTAAGGCGCGAGTGGCGTCTGACACCCGTTTGACACCGCCCGCGACCCTCCACCAACGAGTAACCCCCAGGCCGATGACCTGGGGGTTCTCTTCGGAGCGGGGGCGGGATTTGAACCCGCGACCTTCGGGTTATGAGTTAGGCGAGCTGGTTCGGAAGGGTGCCGTGGGGTGCGCGGAGGTTCGAAATTCACTCGGAACTCGGACGTCGCGATGTTGGCGAGTCGGGTCCCGCACTGAGTGCTCATGGCTTGTTCGTTTGACACGGGTTTGACGCGCAGTCGGCGTTTCCAGTTGCGAACAGAGGTCTGTGCGACCAGCTGCAACGGCGGGGTGTCAGGCGACCGAACTGCGCCAGCGGAATTCCACGAGGCATCGCACTGGGCGAAACCTTGCGTGTGCCCGATGTGTCCGGCGTAGCAGCGAGCGCGTGATCAATGCCGGGTATCTCGGGGTGGAACGGGGTCGTTGCCGGGCACCACCGTGTCGCTGTCGCGGACCCGGCCGTCCCGGCCATGGATTCGGACTTCGCCACCCCCGGCGTTCCTGACTATGTCCTTTGCCCGCAGCTCGGCCTCGGACTGTGTGTCGTGATGGGAGCTCACGCGCTTAGCGTTTGGTGCCACGACGTCCCAACCGCCTTCAGGGTTCGGGACAACGTGCCGACGGTTCTTGGGGGACATTCTGATTGCCCTTCGGTTCGCTGGTCAACACTTGAGAAGCGCTCTACGTTGGCCCAAGTGTGCGCGGTCCGCTGAGAATACCGTCCTCAAACGGGCCAAGTCCTCACCGCGAGCTCGGCCAAGCGCTTCTGACGGGCCACTACGGACTCCGGGGTCCAGTCATCTTCACTGCCAGCATCCTGAGTGAGACGCATTGCCGATTCCACGAGGATCGGCTTCTTGACGCTGAACGGCTTGTTGCCGATCCGACCGTTGGGGCCCTTGCTCAATAGCGCTAGGTTGCCGATGCGGTGCAGGTGTGACCGCCACTGCTCCTCGGTGAACTGGGGCCAATCACTCTTCGATGGATTCCGTGGGAGGATGTGCTCGAGGTTGACTTCTGTTTCGTTCTCATTTGGCACAAGCTCCGGCTCGTCTTCTCCTCGTTCGGTACGTTCGAGAGCAGCCAAAATGTAGCGGGCGACTGTGCCCCGCGTTACGCGTGCCTGCTCGAAGCGCTCCCGAAACTCTGAATCGCCGTACACAATGCTTGACAGCTCCGAGGCGATATCACCCGCTGTCTTGACGTCTCCCGCTCTGACCTTCATCGCGGCATCGCAATAGAGACGCTCTGCGGTACCCCCGCCGATTCCGCCCACAATCAGCCCTCGAACCGACCACGCAACTAAGCCCTTGAGGGCGCTCTTGAGTTCCTGCTTCGTCAGGTGCTGCATGGCGGCGAGTAGCAAGGGTCGGTGCTGTTCCAGGTTGAGTCTGCTGAGTACATCAATGTTGGTTTTGACTTCCGGTGGAAAGTCTGACCAGTAGTCGTGGTCGCTATGGAGTATGGCCGCATAGAGCCGCGAGGCTTGCTTCAGTTCGAGGGCGAGGTCCACGGCGTGCGAGCTTGCGGTGACTCGATCCTTAATGCGTGCGTATAGCTCGCGCTCGCGGGTTGCGCCGTACTTTGATGACCAGAAGTGGCGAAGGAAGTCAGTGAAGAGCTGACTTCCGGCGGCTGAGATATCGAGGTATGCGAGGGCTGACGTCCACGCGCCTCGGACAACATCCAACTTCGCCTCGGACCGACGAAAGAGAAAGTTCTTGAGGAGGTCAGCGATGGTTAGGTCTGCTCCCCGATCGTTCAGTGTCTCAAAGATCAGGAAGGCATCAGCTTCGGTCGGCACGTCAACGACAATGATCCGCGCACGGTCCTCGAGATACTTGACCCACCTCGTCAGCTTCGTCTCCCACGGCACCGATGATCCTCCGACAGCGGAGCCGACATATCCCAGTAGGAGGTTGTATGCCCGAGCGATGAGGTCGTGGCTCTCGATCTGACTTGGGGTACTGATGTCGCCCTCGATGATGAACTGGCCAAAGAAGGGGTCGTCGTCGGCGTTGAGAGTCAGCTGCGGCAGGAAGGACGCGGTGGCGAGATCAGTTGATGCAAGGAACTTCTGCTGGATTGAGTCCGCTCTCGTCGTGTCTCCTTGACGCTTGAATACATCTCGTATGGCTGCAAGCAAAATGGCGGTGGTGGCAATGCGCTGCTGACCGTCAATGATGGTCGCGCGCTGTGAGTCCGCGGAGCCCTCCCGTGACACCACAACAGCGCCAAGGAAGTACTCCGTCTCATCGCCTTGGTCGAACGCCGCGCTGAGATCGTCCCAAAACTCTTGGACTTGATCTCGTTCCTTTGGGTCATCGCTGCCCCAGGCGTAGGACCGCTGGTGGATCGGGACAGCGAGGCGCCGGCTCGAGAGGGCGTGGGCAATCCCTACAGAGCTGAATCCGAACTTGGTCTCGCTCACACGCCACTCCGCTCTGGGTTCTAGAAGTGTGGCATAGCGTTGCGCTGTGCGCCAGATGTGCCACCTGTCATAAGCGACGCTGCTCGCGGCACGCCGGTGATCTGACCGAGGTGAGCCTCGGGCTAGTTGAACAACTCCCCGAATGTATCCGGCCACACCAGGCGGATGCCGATCGCAGCACAGAGCTCGGCCCACTCGTCGGCAGAGGGGCGCCTCTCCAGAGCGATGACCGGGATTCTCCTCGAGACCGGCCATCGCAGGAAGGCGCAGTAGCTCAGCACCTGACCGATGGCGTATCGCATCTGGCGGGTTTCGTTTTGCTCGGTCAAGCTCTTGACCTCGACGATATGAGCAACGTCACCGTCTACCCAGGCGAGATCGAACTGCGGGTCGGCAGCTGCGGGGGACCGCGGTTCTAATCCAGCCTCTAGCACTCGCTCCTTGAGAGCATTCTGCGTCCGAGCGTGAGCATCGGTGGCGCGATCGAAGAGATCTGGATCAACCTCGAATACTCGCCGCTTGGAGGCTCCGGACGTCTCAGCGGCCTGTCGGTAGGACGCGCCCATCGCTGGGGGGATACTGTCGGGTGTTTCCATCGGCGATGACCCGTGTACCCGGGCGATTAGACCATCCACGAGGTTCCCGCGAGGCACAACGACGACTCTCTCTGTCTCTCTCGCCGACCGGAGCTGTCGATCCTGCGTTGCCAGACCCTCTGCCAATGCGGATTCGATCGTCTCCCCTCTCACTTGCACGTTCGCGGACCAGCTGAAGTCGTTGTGGAGTGGGGCATCCCACAGGACGTAGACGCCGTCTTCTGGCGAGAAGCCCGCGAGCAGAACAAAGGCATCGTCCGAGAAGTCGAAGGTTCCGCGCTCTCCTCGACCTTGGCCTGGCGCGATCAACTGGATCTTGTGCTCCCCCGTGGGACGCCCACCCGGCGGGGAGGTGAGGTTGTAGATGTAGGCGCGAACCCTCTCAGGTAGGGGAGGGGACAGGGAGACCTCAAGAGGCTTGTCTTCGACCGCGCTTGCCTCAAGCACTAGGTCACCTAGATCTTCGAGGAACCCAATGTGCAGCGAAGCGGTGTCGAGTCGTAGTTCGGGCACATTCAATCCTTTAGGCGCCGGTGTAGAACCTACCCTCCCTCATGTAACGGGCGTCGCAGATGCGCTCGAACGCGCGATAGGACAGGCCCTCGGGGACGACATCCCGTTCAATGATGCCCGACACGGCGAGGGAGTAGAGATACTCAAGGCTGCGATGCTCATGGTCGGTGGGTCTGTCCGCTGCGTCAAGGCCCGCAAGGTGCTTATCGACGATCTGGGCGGCGATGTCTCCAGCCCCATTCAATCGCGCCCGTGATCCCCTCCCGAAGGTGATGATCAAGTCGTAGAAGGGGACGCGCTCCGCCCCCGACCTCCCCTTGTAGCCCTTCATCGACCTCTGCACCTTGTCCAGGAGCGCAACGTGCTTCTGGACAAAGCCGGCGCTTTCGGCGGCGTCGAGCAAGGCCCCCCAGACCGCATCGTCGGAGTTGTGGAAGACCACGCTGGCAAGACCCCCAGGCTTGAGTACGCGCCGCATCTCTGTAAAGGAATCAATGAGCAGATCCCGGTAATCGGACACTGTCTTTCCGCCCTCTGCGGGACGCTTCGACCGATTGACCACGATCTCCTGGCTGCTGTCAGTCGTCGCGCCCAGCCATGCTTCCCACACCAAATTGCAGTCGGCGTAGAACAGGTTTGATCCGAAAGGTGGGTCCGTGAAGATGTAGTCGATGCTGTCGTCCTCTAGCCAGGCGAGATCGGTGGCCGTCCCGACCTGGACGTCGACGGGGTTGGAGCTGACATCGCCGAGCTGCTCGTAGTATCGGGCCACCTGCCGCACCTGGTTCCGGAAGACCTCGAAGACGTTGGGCTCGGCCACGAGCTGGGGGATGTACAGGGTGCCGGTGAGCGGGCGTTGGCCGCCGTGAGCGTTGTAGCGGCGCATGCGACTCGAGTGCCACGCCGTATTGGTGAATGCGAACCTAAACGCGTCGCGAGCTTCCTCGCTCTCGATTTTGGAGATCTGAGCCCACAGTCTCGACAGCGCCACTCTGGCCCTGCCCAGGTAAAAGTCGGTGACGGTCTCGATACCCTTCAGATGAAGGGCGGACCTCCGGTACATCTCTCGGTCAGACTCCACACGATCGGAGGGCAGCCAGGCACGGGGCCTTCGCCGTCCCTGGCTCTCGATCCTCGCCGATGCCTCGGGAGAGACCGACCCCGTTTGGAGCCCTCGGCAGTCACCCCCGCAGTCGACGGTCATCTGAACCGGCACCGAACGCGTAGCGACGGCGCCCGCTCGGGTGATCCATTCGCCGCAGTGCTTACAGAGCACTTCACGCGGTACCTGTCCCGAGCCCGACGCATGATCGAAGAGGAGTTCCTCGCCGCGGCAACTCGGGCATGTGAGCGTCTCGCTCCAGATCGTGTGCCGCGCGAGACCGGCCGAGCCGCATCTTGGGCAAGCAGCGTCATACAGCTGTCGCTCTGCTCGTCGCATCCAGCGTCTATCCAACGCGGCGGCAGCTGCAGTAAGGGCCTCGGGGTCGGCCGGCCGCGTGTGACCCATGGCCACATGTGTGGCGCCAGGTGACAGGTCTGACAGGGATGCTCGACGGCCCGCCTGCAACGCCGCCACTCCCGTCATGCCCGACCCGCAGAAGGGGTCCAGCACGAGGTCGCCGGGCTCACTGCATGCCTCGATGAAGGGTGCGATGGCTTCGGGCGGGACCTTGGTCGGATAGCTGTGCGCCCGGTAGGCGAAGCTGGTTTTGGGCGCCGACACCGAGGCTGGCAGCGCCGACGTGCGAGACGACGATTGGCGGTTCATTTCTTTGGCTCGCTCGGGCTCGGAGGACGGAGCTCCCACTGGCCACCGGTCCATGAGAAGTGTGCCTGACAGAGATCCTCGACGGCCTTGTAGGTCCAGCCCTCAAGTGCCAGCCCGGCTTCGAGCAGGATCCGCATAACGAGTGAGTGAAGGTATGGCGTCGTTCGCTTCGAGGGCGTCGCTGTCGCCAGGTGATCCCTGAGCGCGGCGACGATGACCATCTCCTTGGCTGCCACAGATCCGGTCCTGGTGGGGGTGCCGCCGTGGGATCGAAGGTGCAAGACGAGATCGAAGGCGGGTACGCGCTCGCCGTCCAGCAGGGTCTTTACCCCCTTGAACGAGGGCTGGGACTTGTCGAAGGCGACGGCGGAGGCGACCTCAAACCCGGCAGCCTCGACGGCCCGTTGCAGCGCGCTCCACACTTCATCGTTGGAGTTGTGGAACATGACGCTCGCCCAGGCACCATGTCTGAGGATACGGGCCATCTCCTCGAACGCCGAGGCCATCAGCTTCTCGTAGTCGGCAACGTCCTTACCCCCGTGCTCGGGATCGAGTGAGCGATTGACAACCGTTTCGAGCTTGGGATCGGTGCTTTCCTGGAGCCACGCCTCCCACAGGAACGAGGAGTCCCCGTAAAATATGTTCGAGCCGAAGGGTGGGTCGGTGAACACATAGTCGACTGACCCATCCGGGATGTGCCCCAGCTGCTGTGCTGGTGCCTGGTGCACCTCAGCGGACCCCGGCAGTGTCGTTGTGGCTCGATAGAGGTCCCGGATGGTCTTGAGCTTCCGTCGCAGGAGGGAGAACACATTGAACTCGTACGACAGAGACGCGACATACATCGTCGACGAGAGCACATTGGTGGGCCGTTTCGGGTTCCACTGGTAGCGGCGCGAAGCGCGGTTGACGATGGATGTGAAGGCAAAACTGAGCGCAGACTGGGCGTCCGGGAGATGCGACGAGGCGATACGCTCCCACACCGCTGCCAGTGCCCACAGGTTGCGCGGTGTGTAGAAGTCGGCAGCGGTCGCAAGCCCCTGTGCCGCGTGTTGGCCGCGCCACATCTCTCGCCAACTGTCGAAGGGATCCGTTGGATACCAGTACGGAACGACGTCCTGGGTGAAGCCGACGGCGTGTGCAAACTCGTCGTCGGTCAGGATCCGTTGCTCCCGTGAGCGGCAGGTCGTGCAGCTCACTGACACTTGGACCGGTGTGGTGCGGGTCCAACCCAGGTCCTTCTTCCTCCACTCAGCGCTACACGCACTGCATGTGATCGTCCGCCCGACCGCGGTGCGGTCCCCATTCAAGCCCGACTCCCAGAAGACGAGCTCGGCGTCGCAAGCTGCGCACAGATGCACATCGGACCACACGGTGTACTCGATGCGTGCCCGACCTTCACAAGTATTGCAATGGGTTCCGTAGAGCATCTGCTCTAGGTCGGAGAGATCATGCAGTAGTCGACGACCTGCTCCCTCGAACTGGTCGGGATCCACATGGGCTACGTAGTTTCGTGTGATGTGGACTGCTGCCGGTGAGAGGTCAGACAGCACGGCGCGGCGGCCGGTCAACAGACAAGCCACGCCGGTCATCCCGGACCCGCAGAAGGGATCGACCACGATCGCGCCCGGATCGGTGTAGTGCTCCACGGCCTCGGCGATGCCTTCAGGTGGGACCTTCGTGTGGTAGCTGTGCGCTCGGTAGAAGATAGAACCCTTGCCGCCGACGATCTCCTTGCGGTGGGGCGGTCGCACCGGGACGGGCCCGCGACCGGCAGAGAGCGGCTCGAGGTCAGGCGTGAGCTCGTTGAGCCGGAGCTGATCCATGCCTTGTCCCCATCTCCTTCGTAGCTAGGAAGTGGATAACCGTGCCTGGCTCCGGCCATCGAATCACAGCATTGTAATTCATCTCTCGGCCCAAGGTACGACCCCTGGGTGACACGATTGGTCCTCACCGTGACACCACGGCGAAGCCTCTACGCGGCCCACGCTACCTGCCTGCCAATGGGCTGTGGCGGCTACGCCGCTTTCGTGCCCACCGTTCGACCGATGAGCGAAGCCACAACCGGGGCCGACCCTTTCCCAGGTCGATGACCGGCCTAGGCATGTCGGGGTAGCGCTTTTGATAGGCGCTCACTGTGTTCCGATGGGCCAAAGCCAGCAGCTCCGCGACGGCTTGGGCGTCGATGAGATCCTCGGTGTCCACTCTCGGAGCCATCGGTGACAGGTTACACCTGTTGACTTCGTCATAGTCACTCCATAGGGTTACAGGTGTAACCACAAACCAGCCCCGGCGGTGCGCAAACACCCCGGGGCATGGCCGGAACCTGCAAAGGAGGTCCCGACATGACTCAGCCTATCTACGTCTCGACACTCGATGACCTGGAGCGTCGACTCACGCTCTCGATCGCGGAGACCGCAGCGCTTCTCGGTCTTGGTCGCACGTCCGCCTACGAGGCAGCGCGGCGCGGCCAGATCCCGACCCGGCGCCTCGGGCGGCGCGTCATGGTGCCCGTGCCGGCCCTCCTCGAATGGCTTGGCGCTACCGATCGGGAGGTCGCGTGATGCAGGGCCACATTCGCAAGCGGGTCCACACCACGAAGGACGGCCGCCAGACCACGAACTGGTATGTGGTCATCGAGATGCAGCGGGCTGGCGATGGGAAGCGTCGGCAGAAGTGGCACGGTGCCTTCGCCACTCGGCGCGAAGCCGAGGCTGCGAGGGCGAAGATCATTCACGATATGAACCTCGGCATCTACGTCGAGCCGAGTTCGCTCACTCTCTCGGGGTGGGTGCGAGACCACTGGCTGCCGACGATGCGGTCCCGGGTGAAGCCGAGCACGTTCGACTCATATCGCCGGAACCTCGAGCTCCACGTGCTGCCACGGCTGGGAGGTCTCCGGCTAAGCAGGCTTACGCCCGTGATGCTGAACGGCATATACGCCGACTTACTGACCGACGGTCATCTCAAGGCTGATCGCGGGTTGAGCGCCAAGACCGCGCGCTACATCCACACGATCCTCCACAAGGCCCTCGCGGACGCGGTCGACGCAGGCTTGGTGGCCGTGAACGTTGCGGCACGTGCCAAGCCGCCGCGGCCCCGGAGTGCACCCGCGAGTGAAATCAAGGCGTGGAAGCCTGCTGAGCTACGCGCGTTCCTCGAGATGGTCGAAGGCCATCGCCTGGAGGCGGCGTGGCATCTCATCGCCATGACGGGGATGCGGCGCGGCGAGGTCCTTGGGCTCCGCTGGAAGGACGTCGACCTCGGTGCTGCGCGGATCTCGGTGCGTCAGGCTTTGGTGGCGGTCGCCTACAAGGTCATTGTCTCAACGCCGAAGACGCATCAGGCAAGGGTGATCGATCTCGACTCTGGAACCGTCGCTCGGCTCCGGGCTCACTGGACCCGTCAGCAGGCGGAGCTTGAAGAGTGGGGTACGGACTACCAGGACGCAGACCTCGTGTTCTGCAAGGAGAACGGGACGCCGATTCATCCGCACACGTTCTCTCAGGCGTTCGAGCGCCTGGTAGCCAGATCCGATCTACCGCAGATTCGACTCCACGACCTCCGGCATACCCACGCGACGATCGCGTTGAATGCCGGGGTGCCGATCAAGGTCATCAGCGAGCGTCTCGGTCACGAGACACCGGCCTTCACCATGAAACAGTACGCCCATGTGATGCCGGGTATGCAGGCGGAAGCGGCCGAGGCAATCGCGGCCCTGGTGGGCCCCTGAAGCGGCTTCTCGGTCGGTACAGATCTGTCGGTGCGAGTTGATCGACCGCTCTTAGCGGGATCGCGGTTCTCCGAGGGGGTGCAGGTGATCGCGGGGTCCGAGGTTCTCGCTGGCCCATTCGAAGACGTCGTCCTCTTGGCTGAAAAGGATCACCTGATGTCCGGTACTCACCTCATGGAGGACGTCGAGGATTGCCGAGGTGCGCTGAGGGTCGGACTGCACGGTGCTGTCGTCCAGGAGCAGGGGACAGCTCGCGCCGTTGGCGATGAGGATCTCCGCCATGGCGATGCGCAGCAGCAGGTAGATCTGCTCGGCAGTGCCGTGCGACAGCAAATCGGCATTCTGCCAACGACCGTCCGCGTCCTGCACTTGCACCTGGAGCGTTTCGGGGTTCACGATGACGTTCTCATAGCGGCCCGCGGTGACCCGGGCCAGGCGCTCGCTCACCTTGGCGGCGAGGACAGGAGCGATGTTGCGATGCACACGTTCCTGGGCGTCGGTGAGGAACGCTCGGGTGGTATCGAGCACCGCCTTAAGTGATTCGACACGTTCCAGGTCCCCTAGAGCGGCAGCGAGCTGCTCGTCCGCTTCGGCGACGCTCGGCGCCTGCTCGGCGCGGAGTTCCAGTTCACGGCGTGCCTCGGCGGCTTCGATGTCCAGCCGGTCGGCTTGTTCGCGAAAGTTGCGTACAGCGGTCTCGGGATCGTCCCCCAGTTCCATGCCCTCGATGAGGTCTGGGTCGAGATCTCGGCTCAGCTCCTCGAACCGTTTACGAGCAGCACTCTCCAGGGCTTCAAGGTCGTTGAGGCTGCGGCCATCGAGGAGCACCTGGAGGCGAGTCCACTCCCGGTTGGTGACCTCCATCTCGTCACCCTTGCGGTCTCGCTCCCGCTGCCAAGACCCGAGCCCGTCTACCAACTCGGCCTCAGAGAGAGCGGGCGCCGTCGCCTCGTTGGCGAGGCCTACGGCCGTCGCGGCATTACGAAGGGCATCGCGCGCGCGCTTGAGCCGTTCCGTCTCCTCGGCCAGCTGGCCTTCGGCGCGCCGGCGTGCGGCCACGGCCTGCTCGAGGGCTGGCCGTTGACTGGACTCGGTCGCCTGGTGCCTCCGCCTTAGGCATGCCGCTTCGTAGCGCGCGACTGCCGCATCCAGATCCCTAGTGTCGGCCCCCGCCTCGACCTCGCCGCCGCGCTCCGCGAGAGCGCGCCGCAGCGCTTCGGCCGATGCGGCGACTGTTTCGCCGAGGTCTCGTTCTCGGGTCTCCCACTCGGCTCGTCGCCGTGCAGAGTCCTCGGTCCGGCGGATCTGGTCGGCGAGGGGACGGAGGATGGCCGGGTTTGGTTCAAGACCCGCATCCTCGGCGCGCCTGACAGCGTCCCTTCGGCGTTGCTGCGCCGCCACGGCGAGCTGCTCGGCCATCATGAACTTGGCCTCCGCGGCGGCCAGCGCCCGGTCGTCGGCAGACGGGGTTCCAGGCCAGTGCCACATGGCGACGGCTGCGAGGCCGAGGAGGACGCCGACGCCGATGCCGACGCCTCCGGGGACGGTGCTACCGGTGGCGAGCAGCGCCGTGCCGGTGACGATGGAGACGACGGCGGCGACAATAGCGACGATGCCGGAGATGGGCGGTCTCCTTGCACGTGGGACGGTCGGCTGCTTTCGCAACCCCTCCGCCTCCGCGCGTAGCGCGGGATCCACCTCCGGAATCGGTGTCTCCAGCTCTCGGGCGAGATCGATGAGCTCGGCCTCGCTGATTGTCGTCGGCTCGCCCGCCGGGTCGAGGGGTCTCTGTTGGTCGTGGGCTTCGTAGCGGCGCTGCACATCGAGGAGTTCGCGGTGCGCGATTCGCACCGTGTCCGCCGGTTCGAGGTCGCCGGTCGGCGGGTCCGGCAACGACCGCAGTCGCGCCTCGAGGTCGTCGGCGGACGCGCCGCTCAATGGCGCTGGGTCGGGACGCTGTTCCCAGTCGTGGAGCGCGGCGGCCACCTGCCCGGCGAGCCGCTCGTTGTCCCGCAGGTCGGGGGGCGGCGACGGATGACGCTCGGTGAGGGTTCGGGCTTCGCTCAGCCGGTCCGCGAGCTGCTCGGCAGCGTCTCGTACCCGGCGGCCTTCGGCGGCACGCGCTGCGCGCCGGGTCTGGGCGGCCCTGGCCCGCAGTTCGACCAACCGCTCCTCCCGCTCCAGCCAGTCTTGGTGCTGGACGACCACACTCTTATGCGTCGCCTCGGCGCGCTCCACACTCCTCCTCGCCCTCAGCAGGGGCTTGGTGGTGGACCGCTCGGTGCCCACGTGATCCCGCGAATACGTGTCGAGGGCGCTGAGGGCAGCTGCCGCGGTCTCGTCCGTTCCCGCCGTTGCCGCCGCTCGCTGCAGGTGCTCCTGAAGGTTTCCGGCGTCTTCCGTGAGCGCCAGGATGTGCGCCTGGCGGATGGAGGCGACGGCCAGGAAGGCTCGGCGATCGAGTCCCAGCCAACGCGAACCGTCGGGGGCACCTTCGTGGATGATCTCCGAGGTGAGATCGGTTCCGAGGTTGGCGTCCCGGGCGCTGCTGTCGACCCCCCCGGACAGATCGTGAGTCAGTGCGATCGTCCGTCCGTCGGGTAGGTCTATCACGCAGGAGGCTCGCCACTGGTCGCGACCCCACGGCTTGTGCCGCTGGATGAAATCCTGGTCCTCTTTGCGTCGGCCCGCCCCTCGCCGCATGCCACACAGCGCAGCGTAGATAGCGGCGTGCCAGCTGGACTTGCCGGACTCGTTGAGTCCGGTGATCACCGTCATGCCCTCAGCTAGGTCGAGGCACTCGTCGTCGAAGGGCCCAAACGGATGGGCGCGCACCTCGCGGATCCGCATATCAGTCGACCCCTAGGTCGTGGCGCCCCTCCAGGGCGCGCAGTCCCGTGATGAGGATCCGACGCTTCATTTCGGAATCGAGAGACGAGGCGCGCACATCAGCCACGAACTGGCCGCGGACCGTCGACTCCCCAGCGATGGCGTCAAGGTCGTAGGCGACGGTGATCTCGCCCAGCCTCGGGACGGTCGCGTCTAGGTGCTCCCCCACGCCGTCGAGGCAGGCCAAGGTGACGTCGACATCAGGCGCCACCTCGCCGTGGAGGGTGACTCGCACGATGCCGGATCGGGAGGCGAGTTCCGCCTGCGCCCGGTTGCGGATTTCCTGGGTGCTGGAGCAGCCGGTCACGTCCACGGTCACGTCGGCGACCACGGACTGTGCCACGCGGTGGCGGGTGCGGGTTACCGTTCCGTCGTCATGCACGTCGATGATCACCAGTCCTCGCTCGCCCTCTTCTCCGAAGGTGAGCGGATCCGGGTTGCCCGGGTAGGTGTGCCACTCGCCGTCGCGCGGTGTGTGGAAGTGCCCGACGAGCGCGTGATGCAGCCCGGCTTGGGGGATCTGCTCGGCGTCGAACGGGGCATGCGGTTGCTTTCCGTCCTCCTCAAAGGGGAGCCCGGACCGTAGCGAGCCGTGGAAAAGCGCCATATGGATTCCATTGGCGTCCCGGTCAACGGTGAATCCGTCGAGGAAGTTCGGGGTACCCGCGGGCTGTCGATGGGCGGCTCCCCAGATGGTGAGTCCAGCCGTGAGCTCATACGCTTGCAGTCGCGCCTCCGTATAGATGTGAACGTTCGGTGTCCACTCGGTCCGCGCATAGACGCTCTTCGGACCGAACCAGTCGTGGTTTCCGGGGGCCACGAGCACGGGCACGTGAGAGAGGCGGGCGAAGGCACTTTGGAGGACCGCTGCTGTATCGGGGGCAACTCGGTCGTGCTCGTACAGATCCCCGGCGCAGCACAGAGCATCGACGCCTTCCTCTTGGGCCACATCGATTATCGAGTCGAGCGTGTCCCGCAGCGCCTGACGGCGCCGCCGTGCTACGTCCGAAGGCGCCCACTGAAAGGGCACGTCAAGGTGTAGATCCGCGAATAGGGCGAGTCTCACGCCAGGAACCTTTCGTCTCCTACGAAAAAGTACCAGGTTGAACTCTGCGAAGAGGGGTCTCCGGCATTCAAGCCGCTGGGGCCGTTGGGAAGCCGTGACTTGCAGTGGCGAACGATGGACTCAGGCGTGTTCTTGGACGACTTCACTCGGTGAGGTGAGCAGCTAGCCCTCCTCACCGTCCGAGCAGCCGGTTGAGTGGTCCCTTCTTCGCGTTGGCCTCGCCTCCTCACTGGGGCACTGTTGGCGGCGTGTCTTCGCTGTTCTCGCCGGTGGAGGCTCCCTGCCAGGGGTTGGTCTCCGGCTGGGATGAGGGTGCATGGACAGTTGGGTCCGTCAGGGCTTCGTCGATCTGCCGGATAAACCGATCCCAACCACTCTCACCCCCCCCGAAGAGGTCTCCGAATCGCCTCCACCTTGGGGTTCCGAACTCTGCGATCGTGGGCTTCGCTCCCTTCGCTTCTCGGCATTGGATGAGGCGGATGGCGCCGCGAGCCGCGTCCGCGGCCCTATAGACGGATGCTCTCGCTTCCTGCTCAGCCCCGGTCGGGACCTCAACGGTGAAGCGCCCGAGAGGCCGGCCTCCCAACGCTCTGAACACTTTCTGGGCGAGGGCGGCGACGTTTTCAGGCATGAGCCTGTCGTACTTGGGAACGACAGCGCGCTTCTCCCCGATGGCTGCGTAAACGCTTCCGAGGTCTCCTCCGAACCAACTGTTTGCTGTTCGGTTTGCGATCCTCGAGAACTGCCGAAGGGTGGGTGGCTTTCCGATATCGGCGATTCGGCGGTGATAGGCGCCATGTACTTCCTCAAGATCGCGACGCCATCTCTGAAGATAGTTCTGGAGGTGCGAGTCCATCCACGAGCGCCGGTGTTGGGTCACGACGTCTCTCAGAAACTCAAAGCCTTCCCGGCGCTGGCCAAAGCGCATCGTGATCGACAACGACGCTGATGATCCCATCTCGCGCTCGATGTCCTCGGGTGGTCCGAGCTTCTTCTCCGCCCGTGCGAGGTCAGTGAATAGGTTTACATCGATCGGGTTTCCCACCTCGTCGAGACGCTTGATGAGCTTCGAGTAGTAGCTCGACAGTCCTGCGACGTCGGTTCGCGAGTAGGGACCCTCGGCGACATACCAGATGGTCCGCTCAACGCCCTCCCAAAACTCCCACGCCGGCCCGACTGCTTTGGCGACCTGATTGAACGGGAGTACCTCCGTGTGTAAGCGCTCCGGCCAACGCTCGAACACCGCCATCCCCCATAGGTCGTTTACTCGTTCGATTGTCTCGCCACGCAGGACCGACTCCATGAGCGCCTCCTGGGGGTGTCCTGGGTCGTACTCGTCCTCGGTTAGATGGAATGCACGAAACTCAGACGTTTCCAAGCTCGGAAGCGGTCGCATCCCCGACTGCTGGTTTGCCTGGGCTTGGTCGAACTGTGACCAGATGTCGGTGAGTACTGCAATGCGAGAGGCGATTGGTGAGTCGGCCGGATCTTCGAGGGCGGTGCTCGCTCCCCTCCCCGCTTCCTCCCGGCCCTCCGCCCGCACGCGAGAGGAGGCTGTGTCAACGTCGATCCTGGCCACGGGCAGCTCGTACACCACTTCCTCGTCAGGGTGGGGCTGTTCGCCGAGGTAGTCGAGAAGGGCGAGCCAATCTCCGCCAAAAAGCGCAACCAGATGAGGCCCGTATTGCTTCGTGATGACGCGTCGGCGGAGCGCACTCCGGTCGGCGTTGGCGCGGTCGTAGTATCGGTCGGCGAGCTCGGAAAGGTACAAGGCGCGATAGAGGCTCCCCGAACGGTCTGCCCAACCGTCATACAGCGCATGCCTTAGCGCGACTCGCGCCTCGACCACTTGATTCGCGTTCCGTCGACTCCAGCCATGACCGGGGAGAAAGGGTTGGAGCGCATCGCCCACGTCGATGCCCAAGGCCTCTAGGAGATCCCGGTAGGTATCGAATCGTGCCTTGACCTCGTCGGTAGCGAGCTTTCCCGACTGGCGACCCCGAATTTCGAATGGGTCGAAGAGGTCCCCCGCGAGGCGATTGGTGAGGGACCACGTGAGGATGCACTCCCACGTATCGAGGGGGAGTGTCCCTGCGATGTTGCGGGCATTGCTGAGCGCGAATCGGGGACCGTTGTCGAGGAGCTGGGGCAGGCTGATCCACCCTGGCTCAAGTCGGCCCCGTTCTGGTAGGAACCAGCCACCGCGCCCCCGGACTCCGTCAGGGCTATACGCATCTGACAGCCATGATCTTTGAGTCCTGCTCATCCACGAGTACTCAACCTTCACCAGTCTCGCGCCTTCAAGTGTCCACGTGAGCGGGTGGCTGCCATCGAGAATCCGCTGACCGACCTCCTTGATGACGTCGTCAAGGACCGAGAACCGATCGTCTCCCAAGTCCACTTCTAAGCCAAGGATCCTCGCCGGTGTTGCTCCTACGAAGTCGCGGTGCCCAATCATGTTCTCTGAAGGATCGATGGGCTCGACCTACCTTCCCGTTGCACCACCAAAGATGTGGCTCTGGCGCGGTCCGTGGCCGATGCTTCGAAAGTGGACCAGTGGCGGACAGTCTTCAAACCGATCACGGCGCGACCTCAGCTAGCAACACCGCCAATCGTTCCCTCAAGTTGGTGAGGTCGGGGCTCTGCCCGAAAGGCACAGCGCGTTCCGCTATTTCGAGCGCCTCGGCGAGGTAGCCCTCATCCAGGTAGAGCGAGAAAAGGCGCTGGAATGCTGGGATTGACACGAACGCGTTCCGGGCTGCCCCTGGCATCCGTACGGCCTCGGGGCGTGCTTCCACCAATCGCACATCGAGGAGACATAGCTTCTCGATCAGGTCACTAATCGAAGGGTGTTGACGGCGGATTCGCCACAGGGCGTCGTAGGCGCCGAGCAGCGCGAAGTGGTAGTCCGAGGCTTCGCCCGGAAGTAGGAGCGTCTCGGAGATTGTCCGCCGAACGTGCTCAAGATCTTCGGGCAGAGGGTCGTACGCTCGTTGGGACACGGGAGACTGCCCCTCCTCCACTCCAGGTTGGCTTATAGAGTCCCAGCGCCAGACCTCTGTGCCATCAGGCATGGTCCACTCGGACGGCCGTGGCCTGAAGTCTGCCCCCCGAAGTCGAGACCGATCGACATCGGCAAGGGGTTCGTACGCACCGATGATGTCGGCCAGTGTCTCGTACCACTCGAGCGTCATGCTTCCCTTCCGGGTCTTGACATGCCCCTTGAGCCTATCGGAGAGGAGGTTGGCGCGCTCCTCGGGGCCAGGTCAGCAACGGGATGTGGAACAACGGTCGCGACGACTTGTCTCGATTTGAGTTGCCAAGGGTCTGTCGTCCGGCCGATCTGTGATCACCGAGAAGCCATAGGTCCGCGAGAGCCACTGATCCTGCGGCCGAGCCGGAGGTTTGACACCCGTTTGACACGACCACGACTCTCGCTACGAACAAGAACCCCCAGGCCAATGACCTAGGGGTTCTCTTAGTAGCGGGGGCGGGATTTGAACCCGCGACCTTCGGGTTATGAGCCCGACGAGCTACCAG
>JBBDWO010000032.1 GCA_040902765.1 Acidimicrobiia bacterium
AGCCGGTAGCCGGTAGCCGGTAGCCGGTAGCCGGTAGCCGGTAGCCGGTAGCCGGCCTAAAGCACCAACTCCGCCATCACCCGCACCGTGTCGACGTCCTGGGCGATGACGGCGAGTGTCGTCACCCCCGACTCCCGCCAGACCGCCAGGCCGTCGGCGATCTGTTCACGCGAGCCGATGAGCGCCACCTCGTCGACGAGGGCGTCGGGGACCGCAGCGATCGCCTCACTCCGGCGGGCACCCAGGTAGTGCTCCTGGATCTCGGTGGCGGCTTCCTCGTACCCGTAGCGGCAAGCGAGGTCGAAGTAGAAGTTCTTGCCCTTCGCCCCCATGCCGCCCACGTACAGCGCCAACAGCGGCTTGACCGCCCAGCGCGCCTGGTCGGGATCCTCGGTGAGGATCGCCGGGACGGACGGCACGATGTCGAAACGGTCCGCCTTGCCCGGATCGCCGCTGCGGGCGAACCCGTCCTCCAACGAGCCCCGGAACACCTCGTCGGCGTGCGCCGGGGCATACCAAAAGGGCAGCCAACCGTCGGCGATCTCAGCCGTCAGCGCCACGTTCTTCGGGCCGATCGCCGCCAGGTAGAGCGGGATGTCGTGCGTGGCGTGGAGGGTGAGCCGCAACGGTTTCCCCAGACCGGTGGCGCCAGGACCGTCGTACGGCAGGCGGTAGTGCTCACCGGCGAACACCGACTTCTCCCGGGCGATCAGCGACTGCACGATCGACACGTACTCGCGGGTCTTGACCAGTGGGGATCCGTAGGCCTCGCCGTGCCAGCCTTCCACCACCTGCGGGCCGGAGAGACCCAGTCCGAGGAGGAAGCGCCCGCCGGACATCTCCGACAGGGTCACCGCGGTCATCGCGGTCATCGCCGGCGTCCGGGCGGGGATCTGCATGATCGCCGACCCCAGGCGGATCTGCTCCGTCAGGGCGCCGTACCACGACAGCATCGACACGGCGTCACTCCCGTACGCCTCGGCCACCCACACCGAGTGGTACCCGAGGCGATCGGCCTCGAGCACTAGGTCGAGACGAGGCTCGAGGCGCGCTCCGGCGTAGCCGACGTTGAGACCCAACCGCATCCCCGCATCCTCCCGGTCGTCCGTGGCCCAATATGATCACAGGTCCCATGTCTTCTCGTCGAAAGGCGCTCGCTGCGGTCCCGATGCTGCCGCTCGTCGCCGGCGCCTACCTGGCAGGCCAGGTGATGCGTGCCGCCAGACGCCCCGACCTGCCCACCTACCCGAACCAGGACCCGTCGGGTATGTTCGGGGACCCGGCGCTGCCGGCGGTTCGGGTGGTTGCGCTGGGCGACTCGTCGGTGACCGCACCGGGCGTCGAAGACCTGGAGAACGTCTGGATCCGTGGGCTGGCGCGATCGATCGCCGATCGGTATTGCGTGGAGCTCATCTCCCTCGCGGTCGGCGGGGCGCGGGCGCGCGACGTCCTCGACGGGCAGATACACGAGGCAGTTCGGCTGCAACCCATCGTCGCCACCGTCAATGTTGGTTCCAACGATGCACTGCGGGGAGTCCGGCTGTCGGCCTACGAACGGCGACTGGACACCATCGTCGAGCGGCTCACCGCCGCCGGTGCCGGGGTGATGGTGTGGGGCGTCGGCGACCTCGGCAGCATCCCCCGCTTTCCGCACGTTCTCCAGCGGCTGGCCGCGGCCCGATCCCGGGCCTTCGACGCCGCTGCTCGGACCGTCGCCCTCCGATATCCCGGCGCGGTGAAAGTGCATGCCTGGGGCAGCGAGTCATCGGTGAGGTTCTATCAGGAGCCCGACCTGTGGGCCGGTGACCTATTCCACGCCGGCGACGCCGGCCACCGCATGCTCGCCGAAGCCGCGCAAAGCACCTTCGAGGCTGCGCTGGCGATAGGGCTGAGGAAGCCAAACGCTTAACGCTCAACGCTCAACGCAAGAACGTCTGGCGTTGAGCGTTAAGCGTTGAGCGTCGAGTTCCCTCGCGTCGAGCCCAAACGCTCTTCCTAGGTTGCGGCGCGGATTTCTATGTCGCCCGAGATGGTCTTGGCGGACAGGCGGGCGGACGGGCCCGACGGCGTCGAGTCGGACACCGGGAAGTCGGTGCGCACCTCACCCGAGAGCGTCTGGAAGTCGATCTCGAAGGTCCGACCGGCGGTCACCCCGATCGTCACCTCGCCTGAGAGGGATTTGACGTCGAGCGCGTTGCCGGTGAAGCGGACGATCGACACGTCGCCGGAGGCCGACTTGCCCGTCACGTCGCCGGTGGCAGCGCCCACCCGAACGTCACCCGATGCGGTGCGGGCGAGCACCGTGCCTTCGACGGAGCCAACGCGAACGTCGCCCGAAGCCGTCGTCACCTCCAGGGCACCGGTGACGTCACCGAGCCGCACGTCGCCCGACGCGGTGCGGATGGTGACATCGCCGCCCACGTCGAGTGCGGAGATGTCACCGGAGGCGCTGTCGACGGTGAGCTCGCGCAGCGGCACCGTGACGTTGAGATCAGAGGCGACGAGACGACCGGACAGGCGGGGCGGCACCCCGACGCGAACCGTCAGGTCGACGCTGGAACGCCAGCCGCGCGACGGCCCGTCGGGTTCGACGACGATCTCGTCGCCGCGCTGCTCGACGATGATCCTGGCCAGGGCCGAGTCACGACCGTCGAGATGAACGGCCACCTCGCCGGGATCGCCCTCGACGATGCGAACGTCACCGCTGGGCATGCGGATGGACAGGCTGGGGGTTCCCTCGACGGTGAAGCGATGGTCGCGAGTGGTCATGTCTCGATGCTCCCGGTCATGCGGCGCGAGCGCCCGCGGCGCGATCCGTCGGCCTGCACGGACACGGTCTTGACGAGCCACGAGTTGACCGACTCGCCCCGCTCATCGGCGGCGTACTCGATCAGCTCCTTGAGCGTCGGGGGAAGCCGGAAGGTGATACGGGCGTCCAGTGACTCGCCCGACGAAGCCGGCTCGGCCCCTTCGGCGGCGCGCACCCGGAGAGCGGGCTCACCGCCGGAAAGGACCACGTCCACGTCGTAGCCGGGGAGCTGCGAGGACACCTCGTCAGCCGCCTGCTCGGCGAGCTCGAACGCCAACTGGCGCACGACGGGCTCCAGGGCAGCCATGAGGGCCCTCGCCGCGGCCTCCACGTCGGGATCACCGCCGGCGACCACGACCTGGTGGTCGATGGCCCCCTGCAGCTTGGTGACAAGACTCGCCGTGTCCATGGGTGCTCCTCCTCCGAAACTCATCTCTGCACGGCCACCGGGCTCGGCACGGTGGCCGTGACCCTGGTGGTGGCCCGGGTCGACCGGGCCACCGACCGCCGCCTCCGGCTGTTCAGCCGGTCCTCACGCATCGCCTGGTGAAGGGCGAGGATCGTGTCGCTTGCGTACAACATTACCGCCTCCTGTGTCATCTCGGTGTCTAGCCGATGTCATGATGATGTCATAGTGATGTCACTTTGTCAACCCCTCTTTTCCGCGAGCACTGGAGTGGCGGGAGTCCAGACACCGCCTACACTCGGCAGGTACCTCCGGGGAGCTCGGGTGAGCCGGGCTGAGAGGGTGGCCGGGACGCCACCGACCCGAAGCACCTGACCTGGGTAATGCCAGCGGAGGAAGAGATGACCGCACCGATCGTGATACTGGCCGGAGGAGGAACCGCCCTCCCCCACTCGCCGCTTCCCGAGCCGCGGCTCGTCATCGCCGCCGACTCGGGACTCCACCTGGCCGAACCCCTCGCCCTTTCAGTGGATGTCGTGGTCGGCGACCTGGATTCAGCCGACCCCGACGCGGTCGATCGAGCCGTGGCCTCAGGAGCGGAGCTGATCCGCTACGACGCCGACAAGGACGCCACGGACCTCGACCTGGCGCTCAACGAGGCACGAGAGCGCGGCGGCGGGCGGGTCCTGGTCGTCGGCGGAGTGGAAGGCGACCGGTTCGACCACCTCCTCGCCGCCGCCGAACTCCTCGGATCGGACCGCTACGCCGACCTGGAAATCGAGTGGTGGTCCGAGGCCGGGACCGTCTTCGTCACCAGGGGCGCCCTAACCGTCGACGGCGACCCCAGGGACCTGCTCTCCGTCATCCCGGTATCGATGCCGGTCACCGTCAGCGTCTCCGGCGTCCGCTGGCCGCTCATCGGAGTGACCCTCGAACACGGATCCACCCGGGGAGTCAGCAACGAGATCACCACCCCACCCGCCGAGATCGCCGTCTCATCCGGGACCGCGTTCGTTGTCCACACGAGGAGAGCCACATGACCACTCAGCAGACAGCTCCCAGCCAACGGCCAACAGCCAGAGGGGCACGGCTCGCCGCGGTAGTCGTCGCCCTGCTCGCGGTGACGGCTTGCGCCGACGATGACCCGCAGACGGTGCGGCTGATCACCCACGGGGACTTCGCAATATCGGCCGACGTGCTGGAGGAGTTCACCGCCGAGACCGGCATCACCGTCGAAGTGCTCGACGGTGGTTCGGCGGGAGTCCTGGTCAACCAGGCGGTGCTCAGCGCCGGCAACCCGGTCGCCGACGTGCTCTTCGGGGTCGACAACGTGCTGCTGTCACGACCGCTCGCCGCCGACGTGTTCGTCCCCTACACCAGCCCCAACCTGGCCTCGGTGTCCCCGGCGCTCATCATCGATGAGGAGCATCGGGTCACCCCGATCGACTACGGGGACGTGTGCATCAACTACGACCTGCAGGCATTCGAGGAGACGCCGCCACCGTCGAGCCTGCTCGACCTGGTCGACCCCGCCTACCGGGGCATGACCGTGGTCCAGGATCCCACCCTCTCGTCGCCGGGACTCGGCTTCATGCTCGCCACCATCGCCGAATTCGGTGAGGCGGGTGCCTACACCTGGCTCGAATATTGGGCGGATCTGCGGGCCAACGACGTCGTCGTCGTCTCCTCGTGGAGCACCGCATACTTCGACCGGTTCTCCGGCGCCCGTGCTGGCGGCGACCTGCCGATCGTGGTGTCCTACGCCACCTCGCCAGCAGCCGAGGTCGTGTACTCGGAGGACCCCGACGCCGTGGCGAGCACGGCGTCGCTGACCGAGGGCTGCTTCCGTCAGATCGAGTTCGCCGGGATCCTTCGGGGCACCGGAAACCTCGAAGGGGCACAGCGGCTCATCGACTTCATGCTCGAGCGCACCTTCCAGGAGGACATCCCCGAGAACATGTTCGTGTACCCGGCGCGGCCCGACGCCACCCTCCATCCGGCCTTCGGGACCGCGCCCGACCCGGCAGCCTCCACCCTCGACCCGGACACGATCGAGGCGAACCGGGATCGGTGGCTCGCCGAGTGGGTCGAGGTGGTGCTGCGGTGACCCGGACCGCCCGGATCGGCCTGGCGGCGCTCCCGCTCGCCTTCCTGACCACCTTCTTCATCTGGCCGCTGGCATCGGTGATCGTCACCGGATTCTCCGGAGATGGAGGCGCCGCGGCGGGCCGTGTCCTCGGCGACGGGTCGATCCGGGCGATCGCCTGGTTCACCGTGTGGCAGGCGGTGGCGTCGACCCTGCTGACCCTGGTCGCCGCGCTGCCGGCCGCCTTCGTGTTCGCCCGCTACGACTTCCCGGGTAAGGCGTTGCTGCGCGCCGCAACGACGGTGCCGTTCGTGCTCCCCACGGTGGTCGTCGGCACCGCCTTCCTCGCCCTCATCGGACCCCGTGGGATGCTCGGCGTCGATCTGAGCGGAACCGTCTGGGCGATTCTCGCCGCTCATGTCTTCTTCAACATGGCGGTGGTCATCCGCCTCGTCGGCGGCCTGTGGGCTCACCTCGATCCCCGCCTCGAGGAAGCCGCCCGCACCCTCGGTGCGTCGCGGTGGCGTACCTTCACCTCGGTGACGCTGCCGCTGCTGAGACCGCCGCTCGCCGCCGCCGCCTCGATCGTCTTCCTGTTCTCGTTCACCTCGTTCGGCACCGTCCTCATCCTCGGCGCCCCCCGCCTCGCCACCATCGAGGTGGAGATCTACCGGCGCGCCGCGCTGTTCCTCGACCTGCCGGCGGCTGCGGTCCTCGCCGTCGTGCAGCTGGTCGGCGTCGTCGCCGCCCTCACCATCTACGGGCGCTACCAGGAGCGCCACAGCGTCGAGCAGTCGCTGCGGCCAGCCCGGGAGACGACGCGTCGGGCGACCACCCGCGGCGACCGCTGGCTACTCGGCGGCGCTCTCGGCTGGACGGCGCTCGCCCTGGCCGCCCCGCCGCTCGTCCTGCTGTGGCGGTCGCTGACCCTGGGGGGCGGCGTCGGCCTCGGTGCCTACCGCTCGCTGGCCACGGTGACCACCGTCAACCCGGGGGCTGCAGTTGTCAACTCCCTCGCCTTCGCCGCCGCAGCGACCCTCATCGCGGCGGGGATCGCGCTACCGGCTGCCGTGCTCGTCGCCGCCCGTCGGGGTCGGATCAGCCGATGGTTCGATACGCTGCTCATGCTCCCCCTCGGTACCTCGGCGGTCACCCTCGGGCTCGGGTTCGTCATCGCTTTCGACGGCCCCGTGGACCTGCGATCGTCGTGGATCATCGTCCCGATCGCCCACGCCCTGGTGGCCACGCCTTTCGTGTTCCGGTCCACCCTCCCCGTCCTGCGATCGGTGCAGGGACGACTGCGGGAGGCGGCGGCGGTCCTCGGCGCCTCCCCCCGCCGCACCTGGCGCGAGGTGGATGCACCCATCGCGGCGCGCGCCGCGGCGGTCGGGGCGGCGCTCGCCTTCGTGGTGTCGCTCGGCGAGTTCGGGGCGACCCTCTTTCTCGCCCGCGCCGGCGATCCTACGATCCCGGTGGCGATCTTCCGCCTCCTCGGCCGCCCCGGCTTGGTCAACCTGGGCGGCGCGCTCGCCCTCAGCGTGATCCTCATGGCCGTCACCACCGTGGTGGTGCTCGCCGTCGAGCGGGCACGACCTCCCGGACCGGCGGTGTTCTAGTGGGCCGTTTCCCGTTGCCCGTTGCCCGTCGCCCGGTCATCGCCGCGAGGATTGACCTGTGCTCGCGCTGAAAGACGTCCACTTTGCGTATGGGGACCTGCCGGTGCTCGCCGGGTTGGACCTGACCGTCGGGGCGGACGAGCGGGTGGCGCTGATCGGGCGGAGCGGCTCCGGCAAGACCACGGCCTTGCGGATCGTCGCCGGGCTGCTGGCGCCTTCACGCGGCACGGTCGTCTGGGACGGCGAGGATCTCGACGGCGTGCCTCCCCATCGTCGTGACTTCGGCCTGGTCTTCCAGGACTTCGCCCTGTTCCCCCACCTCGACGTCGGGCGTAACGTCGCCTTCGGTCTACGGATGCGTCAGCTGCCGTCGGCGGACATCGAATCGCGGGTCTCGAAGGCACTCGAACAGGTGGACCTCGCCGGGTACGAGCGGCGCCGGATCTCGGAGCTGTCCGGTGGCCAGGCACAACGGGTGGCGCTGGCCCGCACCCTCGCCACCGGCCCCCGCCTCCTCCTCCTCGACGAGCCCCTGGGGTCGATCGATCCCGCACTGCGTCGCGGGCTCGCCACCGACCTGGCGGCCACCCTCGACGGGGCGGGCGTGCCAGCGATCATCGTCACCCACGCCATCGACGACGCCTTCGTGCTCGGAGACCGGGTGGCCCTGCTCGCCGGTGGGCGAATCGTGCGCGAGGGAACCCCCGAGCGAGTCTGGGAAGCCCCCGGCACCGAAGCGGCGGCGCGGCTCCTCGGTCTCGGAGACTCGGTGGACGTGACGGTGGGAAGAGATGGCGTCAGGCTCGGACTCCACGACGGAAGGGTCGCCCGGGCCGTCATCCGCCCCGAACGCGTCTCGATCGCTGCCGACGGCGACACCGAGGGCGTCATCGTGGCCTGCGTGTTCCGAGGTCCGGGGCACGACGTGTCCGTCGAGACCGCGCACGGCACCGTGACGGCACGCTCGCCGTCGCCGGTCCCGACCGGTCAGACGGTGCGCCTGCACCTGCCGCCGGAGGCGTTCACCCTGCTCGACGGGTGACGCCATTGCCTGACAGGACTCATCCGCCGACGCCAGGTATTACGACTCGGCGACCACCGCCCACCGCGCTCCCGACGCCAGAATCAGATCGTCGAGGGCAATCGGGAACACCGTCGTCGGTGTGCCTGCGGCTGCCCATAACTCATCGTGCAGCCGCAGGCCCTCGTCGGCGAGCACGGTGAGCGGCCGGGCGTGACCGAAGGGCGGGGTGCCGCCGGGCGCGTACCCGGTGGCCTCGCGGGCCTCGTCGAGGGTGGCCCGGCGCGCCGCCGACCCCCTGACGGCGGATGCCAGCCGCGCCGCGTCCAGCCGTTGGTCGCCGCGGAGCAGAGCGATCACCGGCTCGTCGTCGACCACGAAGACCAGGGACTTGACGATCTGCGACACCTCGCAGCCGATGGCGGCGGCGGCGTCGGTCGAGGTCTTGGTCCCCTCGGGGAAAACCCGCGGCTCGACCACGATCCCCAGTGCGGCACCGGCGGCGACCACCCGTTGGGACGCGGCGGGCAGTTCAGTCACGACTCCCCAGCGATCAGCCCGGCCACGTCGGCGGCCACTCGAGCGGCCAGCTCCTCCATCTCCGCCTCCGACGCCGGCACCGCATCCGGGTTCGGCACCGTGGTGCGCAGATCGGTGTAGATCTTCAGCCTGGGCTCGGTGCCGCTGGGACGGGCGAGCACCCGGCTGCCCCCGCCGAGTTCCAGCGCCACCAACGGGGTGTCCGCCAGCCAGCGGGGCCGACCCTCACCGCCGGTCCGATAGTCAACGACCCGCTCGACAGGCAGGCCGCCCACCGACTCGGGCGGGTCGGTGACGAGGCGGCCGAGGCCGGCGGCCAGCTCGGCGAGACCGTCGGGCGTGTCGCGGCCGATGCTGCGCGGCACAGATACCCACAGGCCGTGCTCGGCGTACAGCCGGGCCAGGCGGTCGAGGACGGTCTCGCCGGCGGCAGCACACACCGCGGCCAGGTCGGCGAACCAGACGGCGGCCGAGATCCCGTCCTTGTCGCGCACCGCAATTCCCACCGCGTAGCCCAGTGCCTCCTCGAAGCCGAACACGAACCGGTACCCCTGCGCCTCCAGATCGAGGGCCGCATTGCAGATCCACTTGAACCCGGTGAGGGTGAACTCGCAATGGGAGTCGTGCGCCCGAGCGATCGACGCCAGCATCGGCGACGAGACGATGCTGCTCACCACCACCCGGTCGGCGATCGACCCGGTGCGCTCCAGGACGAAGTCAGCGAGCAGGACGCCGATCTCGTTGCCGGTGAGCCGACGCCAGGCCCCGCCGTCCCGCACCGACACGCCAAGGCGATCGCCGTCGGGGTCGCTGGCCAGCACCAAGTCGATGTCGCGGTCGTCGGCGAGGCCCTCGGCGAGGTCGAGGGCGTGCTCCTCCTCCGGGTTGGGGAAGGCGACGGTCGGGAAGGTCCCGTCCGGATCGAACTGCTCGGGGACCACGGTCACCTCGGTGTGACCCGCCCGCGCCAGCGCCGCGACGAGCAGCTCTCCAGACACGCCGTGGAGCGGGGTGAACACCAGCGGCTGCGGCGCCATCTCCGGGGGATCGCCACGGAAGGCGAAGAGGTCGGCCAGATAGGACTCGGCCGCCTCCGCCCCTATCGGTGTACACCCGGCGGGCGCGGCGTCGAGTACACCCTCCACCCGGGGCACCTGGTTCGCCGGACCGACCCGGTCGACCGCCTCGGCGATGTCCCCATCCACCGGCGGAACGATCTGGGCGCCGTTGGCGTCGTACACCTTGTAGCCGTTGTCGGCGGGTGGGTTGTGGCTGGCGGTAACCACGATCGCCATGGTGGCGTCGTGCTTCAGCGCCTGGTGGGCCACCAGCGGCGTCGGGACCGGATCAGGGAAGAACCGCACCGGCATCCCGGCGGCGGCGAGCACGCCGACCACGTCGTCGGCGAAGGTGCGGCTGTCCGGACGGGCGTCGAACCCGACGACGACCGTGCCATCGCCTCGCCCGCGCTCCGCCAGGTAGTCGACGATCCCCCGGGTCACCCGGATCACCGTGGCCCGATTCATCCGGCTGCTCCCCGCACCGACTTCGCCGCGGATCCCGGCGGTGCCGAATCGCAGCGGCGTGCCCATGACGGCCCGCAGGGTCTCGGTCTCACTGCGATCGATGAGATCCTGGAGCATGCCGCGGGTGACCGGGTCGGGGTCACCCGCGATCCACGCCCGAGCCGCTTCCACCATCGACGCGGCTGCGGCTCTACTGGCGCCAACCGAGGCAATCCCCTCCTCGGTCACCAGGTGGGTCACCGGTCGATCGTGGTCCTCACGCGGCAGGCGCTCGACGACGAGCGCCCCAGGCGCCACGCCGACGACCACGGCATCGGGCCGCAGGAGGGCGAGCAAACGGTCGTAGTGGCCCCCGCCGCGCCCCAAGCGCACCCCACCACGGTCGAAGACGAGACCGGGCGCCAGGACGACGTCCACCGACACCGGATCGACCACCGGGTTTCCCGCGATCGGCTGACTGAAGCCGAGCCGATGCTGCTCCCTGGGACCGTCAAAGCCGTGGACGGTCAGGCCGTCCTCGTCGGTTCGGGTCAGCAGGGCCACGCACCGATCGGCGAACGGGGTCACATCGACCTCGTCGGGCAGTGGGTCGAACAGCACCACCCGGGTCCGACCGTCGATCCCATCCCAGTTCCGGAGGTGATCGAGGATCCTCGCCGACACACCCGCCCAGTCGATGCCCTCTCGCTGGCGACGCGCCCAGGCGCGCCACTCGTCCTTCCCGGCGGTGCTGCCGGGCGTGGTCACGAGAACAGCAGCGGAGCGATCTTCTGGAGTTCCTCCTGGTTGGAGGCAGGGACCAGGTAGCTCGCTTCGTCCCGGATGGCGTCCAGGTTGTCGGCGACATCCTCCGGGGTGAGCGCACCGTCGCGCTCCGGGTGCTTGAACCA
Source organism: Acidimicrobiia bacterium (assembly GCA_040902765.1). NCBI lineage: Bacteria > Bacillati > Actinomycetota > Acidimicrobiia > Acidimicrobiia bacterium. The sequence goes on from JBBDWO010000032.1 coordinate 10,895, forward strand.
CCCGCTGGTCAGCCCCACGAACATGCGGCTCACCACCCCGCCTGCCGCCGAATAGATCTCCCCGGTCACCGCACACGCCTCCGAGGCGAGGTAGGCGACCACCGGGGAAACGAACGACGGGTCGATCTTGTCGACCAGCGGCCCCAGCAGCTCCTCGGTCATCCGGGTGCGGGCGACGGGGGCGATGGCGTTGACCTTGATCTCGTACTTGGCCCCTTCGAGGGCCAACACGTTCATGAACCCGACCAGGCCCATCTTGGCTGCCCCGTAGTTCGCCTGACCGAAGTTGCCCAGGAGGCCCGAGTTGGAAGAGGTGACGACGATCCGCCCGTAGCCCTGCTCACGCATGAGCCGGAAGGCAGGCCGGGTCACGTAGAAGGCGCCCTTGAGGTGGACGTCGATCACGGCGTCGAGGTCCTCCCACTCGAGGTTGTGAAACGCCTTGTCGCGCAGGATGCCGGCGTTGTTGATGACGACGTCGATGCGGCCGAACTCGTCCACCGCCCGCTGCACCATCGCCTCGGCATCGGCCGGATCGGACACCGAACCGTAGTCGGCGACCGCAGCCCCCCCGGCTTCCTTGATGGCGGCGACGACCTCGTCGGCCGGCCGGGCCTCGGACTCCTTGCCGTCAGTGGTGACACCGGGGTCGTTGACCACCACCGCGGCACCCCGAGAGGCCAGCAACTGGGCGTGGCTGGCGCCCAGACCACGGCCCGCACCGGTCACCAGCGCCACCCGATCCTGAAAGTCGATCATCCCGTCCCTCTGTGTCGATTGTCAGAGCGGAAGGGTAGAGGCTGCGCGAGGCTCCAGGCTCCAGCCAGAGTCGAAGCGCCTCGCGACGCGTCAGCCCTCCCCCTTCGTCATCGGCCTTCGGCCGCTGCCACCTCCCCCTACGGGGTGTGCGGACCGGGGACATCCTTTACAGGTGTGCGTAGACATCCTTTACAC
>JBBDWO010000033.1 GCA_040902765.1 Acidimicrobiia bacterium
GCTTGCCACAAGCCGAAACCTGATCCCGGGGCGAGCCTATTCGCGCACCCCCTAACCGCGGCTGAAGCGTCCCACGACGATCACCGCGAGGAATCCGGCCACGGCTGCGACGGCCGGGATGAGAGGATCGCTGGGCGCAGCGAGCGCCGCCGACTCGGTCCCGTCGGGCCACGGCCACAGGACTCGCAGCGACCCGGCCATCAACCCGATCAGGCACGCCACCACGAGATCGTGATGATCCCGCAGCAGTCGGTTGAGCAGGGTCGAGAACGACGAAAGCCCGAGCACGGCACCGATGACGAACACTCCGAGCAGCGCCGCCTCACGGTCGTTGACCGCACCGAGCACCGCCTGGTACATGCCGAGCATGAGCAGGATGAACGACCCGGAGATGCCGGGCAGGATCATGGCGACGATGGCGATGGCGCCCGCCCCGAAGAAGAGGAGTGGACCGGGGTCGGTGACAGCCGCGGACCGCAGCCCGAGCAGCAGGAAGGCGGCGATCGCCGTGGCCGTCGCCGCGAGTATCCGCGGGCCTGTCCATCGCTTTACGAGTGGCCAGGCAACGAGGATCGACCCCGCCACGAGGCCGAAGAAGGCGGCGGCGGTGGCCTGTGGCGCGTCGTGGAGGAGGCGCTCGATGAGTGACGCCAGGGAGACGACGGCGATGAGGATTCCGGCCAGCAGCGGCAGGATGAGCCCCCACTCCACGCCGCCAAACCGACGGCGTGCGTCGGAGAGGCGACCGCGGACCGCATACCCCAGCGTGGCGGCGCCCGACTGCACCGAAGCGATCAATCGCTCGTAGATGCCGAGAACGAGAGCGACGGTACCCCCCGAGACACCGGGAACCACATCGGCGGACCCCATGAGAAAGCCGCGCAGGACGTTGGCGAGATAGGGCATCAAGAGAGGCTAATCGGGGGTGCCTGGCGCGAGGCGCCAGGCACCGCGATTCGCGATTCGCTATTCGCCAGAGGAAGACAGCATCACGATGATGAGAACTGTCGTCTGAGGTTCTGCGAATCGCGAATCGCGAATCGCGAATCGCGCCTCAGTCCCCAACAGCCACCACGAACACCAACGCATCTCTGTCCGTATGCGTGATCGTGATTTCGAAGCCGGTGATGCCGAGCATCTCGGCTCGGCGTTGGGCGGTGCCGGAGATCCGCACGGTCGGCTTCCCGCCGCCGGTGATCTCGACATCGCGCCAGCGGACCCGTCGCCAGCCGGTGCCCATCGACTTCATCACCGCTTCCTTGCCGGCGAACCGTGCTGCGAACCGTCGCTCCGGCCTGGCATACCCCGCGGCGTACTCTTGCTCGTGCTCGGTGAAACACCGCTGCGCGAACCGCGGGTACTTGTCGAGCAGTCTCCCGACGCGCTCGATCTCAGCAAGATCGACACCGAGGCCCACTATGCGCATGGCCAGCCCCCTCTCCTCCCCCGTAGGGGGAGGTGGCAGCAGCCGAAGGCCGATGACGGAGGGGGAGGCCAGACGCGTGGCGAGGCCCACGTAGCGATCGCCCTCCCCCCTCCCCGCCCTTCGGGGGGCGGGACCGCGCTTAGTGCGTAGCGTCTGCTTCATTCGACGGTCACGCTCTTGGCCAGGTTGCGGGGTTGGTCGATGTCGTGGCCCCGCGCCGACGCCACGTGATAGGCGAGCAGTTGGAGCGGGATGATCGATACCAGCGGGGCGAGCACGTCAGGTACCCGCGGGATCCGCAGCACGGTGTCGGCGTGCTTTCCGACCTGCGCATCGTCGTCGAAGGCTACGGCGATGACATGGGCGCCGCGCGCCTTGACCTCCTGGATGGCCGACACGGTCTTGTCGTAGACGGCACCCTGAGTGATCACCACCACCACGGGCGTGCCATCGGTGACCAGGGCCAGGGTGCCGTGCTTCAACTCCCCGGCGGGCATCGCCTCCGAGTGGAGGTAGGAGATCTCCTTCATCTTGAGCGAGCCCTCCATGGCGACGGCATGGTCGAGGCCCCGACCGATGAAGTAGGCGTGCTCGTGGCCGTGGAACAGCCGCGCCGCCTCGACCACCTTGTCCTCGCCCTTCAGGGCCTCGGCGATCCGCCCGGGGGCGGACCGCAGCCCAGCCACGATCTCGTCGTACACCGTGGGATCGATCACCCCGCGCTGTCGACCGAAGTCGAGGGCCATCAGATACAGGCCGACGAGCATCGTCATGTACGCCTTGGTGGAGGCCACGGCGATCTCGGGCCCGGCCCGGGTGTAGACGACGTCGTCGGCTTCCCGGCTCAGAGTGGAGCCGACCACGTTGGTCAATGCCAGAAGCCTTGATCCCCGCTGCTTGGCGAGCGTCGCCGCCGCCAGGGTGTCGGCGGTCTCGCCGGACTGGCTGATGGCGACGGTCAACGAGCCGGGCCGGATCAGGGGATCGGCGTACCGCAGCTCGTGGGCGAACGCCGTCTCGGTCGGGATGCGGACCAATCGCTCGAACACCTCCTTACCGACGAAGCCGGCGTGGAGAGCCGTGCCGCAGGCGGTGATCCAGATTCGATCGAGCTGCGCCACGAGTCCATCGGGATAGGACACGTCCTCGAGGGCCACCGACCCGTCCTCCTGAAGCCGACCGCTGAGTGTGTCGGTCACCGCCTGGGGCTGCTCGAATATCTCCTTGAGCATGAAGTGCGGATAGCCGCCGCGTTCCGCCTGCTCGGCGTTCCAGGTGATCTCCAGGCGGTCCCGCTGCACAGGTGTCCCGTCGAGGGTCTGGATGCTGTAGCCGTCGGGGGTGATGTCGACGATCTCGCCGTTGTCGACCACCACGATGTCGCGGGTGTGCTGGAGGATGGCCGGTACGTCCGAGGCGAGGAACATCTCGCCGTCGCCGATGCCGATCACCAGCGGGCTGATCACCCGCACCGCCACCATGCGCCCCGGCTCCGCCCGCGCCATGGCCACCAGGGCATAGGCACCCTCGGCGCGCGCTACGGCACGGCGCACGGCCTCGAGGAGATCACCGTCGTACTCCCGGGCCACGATGTGGGCGAGTACTTCGGTGTCGGTATCGGACGAGAAGGTGGCTCCGTCGGCGGCGAGCTCCTCCTTGAGGGCGACGAAGTTCTCGATGATCCCGTTGTGAACCACCACCACCTCCCCACCGGGGTCGGTGTGGGGGTGGGCGTTGCGGTCGTTCGGGGCCCCGTGGGTCGCCCAACGGGTGTGACCGATGGCCGCAAAGCCCTCCAGCGGCTCCTCCTCGAGGAGGGCCATCAGCCGGGCCAGCTTGCCTTCGGCCTTGGTCACCGACAGTGCGGTGCCATCGTGGACCGCCACGCCGGCCGAGTCGTAGCCTCGGTACTCGAGCCGCTTGAGGCCATCGATGACGATCGGCGCCGCCTGACGCGGGCCGACGTAGCCCATGATTCCGCACATGCGCGTCTCCTCAGTTCGGGGATCCGGGAAGCGCGCGAAGCGGTGCTTCGCCTCACATCGGTCCGGGCTCTACCTCCGGGATCGCTCCCGGGCTTTTACCCGAACCGTCACGACCGTGAGTCGCCGAGAGGGCATCCGCCGACTACTCGATTGGGGGTTCTCCCCTCGAGCCCTCTTCCTCGTCACCTCTCCTAAAAGGAGAGGGCAGGCGCTATGGGGAACAGCATTCCCCGGGTCCGTAGGTTGTCGAAGAGACCTTACCGGAGCGCCGGTGATACGGGGATAGCAAATCGCGGTAGGCGATTCGCAGCCGGCGAAAAGCGGTTCTGGATAATCGCCAACAGCGAAGAGCCAAGAGCCGACCGGCTCAGCCGAGCCGGTCCTCCACCACCTCCGCAACGGTCCGCGCCACCCGGTCGGCGTCTGCCTGTGCGCGCGCCTCGACCATCACCCGCACCAGCGGTTCGGTGCCGCTCTCGCGGACCAGGATCCGGCCGGCGTCACCGAGTGCGGACTCGGCGCCAGCGACTGCCTCCCACACGGCGGGGGCATCGGCCAGGGCGCCGCGCTGTTTCACCGGCACGTTGATCAGCACCTGTGGGTATTCCGTCATCACCCGGCGGAGCTCGCGGAGGGGGCTGCCGGTGTCTCTCATCGCCTCGAGCACCCGCAGGCCGGTCACCAGGCCGTCTCCGGTCGCCTGACCGGAAAAGACCACATGGCCGCTCTGTTCCGTACCGATGGCGGCTCCGTGGACTCGTAACGCTTCGGTGACATGACGGTCCCCCACGGGCGTCTCGACGATCTCGATGCCAAGGTCGCGCAAGGCGAGACGAAGCCCCAGGTTGGCCATCACGGTGGTCACGACCTTGCTGCCGGGGAGATCCCCGCGCTCCAAGAGGTGCTTGGCGAGCACGGCGAGGATCACGTCACCGTTGCAGGTGGCGCCGTCCTCGTCGACGATGATGCAGCGGTCGGCGTCACCGTCGAAGGCCAGGCCGACCCGACCTGCGGCCGCGGCAGCAAGGCCCTCAGGGTGGACCGCGCCACAGCCATCGTTGATCCGGGCACCGTCGGATTCGACGTTGATCGCTTCGACTTCGGCGCCGAGCGCAGCGAAGAAGCGTGGCGCGACCGAGAAGGCCGCACCGTTGGCGCAGTCGAGGACCACGGACAGCCCCTTGAGCGTCCCGGCCGCGACCGATCGCAGGTAGTTCAGATAGCGGTCCTCAGCGTCGGGGAGCGCCGTCTGGTGGCCCACCTCCGGAGAAGTCTCCGCTGGCGCGGCCCGATAGCGGTCCTCGACGATCGCCTCGGCGTCGGGATCCAACTTGGACCCGTCGGCCGTGAAGAACTTGATCCCGTTGTCATCGGCAGGGTTGTGGCTGGCGCTCACCATGACGCCACATCCGCCGGCGAGCGCCGGGGTGAGGACGCTCACCGCTCCCACCGGGACGATGCCGAGATCGATGCTGTCCACTCCGGCGGCGGCGAACCCGGCGCCGACCGCGGCCGAGAGCATGGGCCCGGATCGGCGGGTGTCACGACCGATCACGGCCGGACCGGTGAGGTCGACGGCCACGGCCCGGGCGAGTCCGGTCGCCAGCTCGGCGGTGAGGTCGACCCCGGCCTTGCCACGAACGCCGTCGGTACCGAAGAGCTTCATCGGGTTCCCCGATGAAGCGGTCTGCGTAGTGATCGCCCTCCCCCCTCCCCGCCTTCGGCGGTACTCCCCCCTACGGGGGGAGAAAGGGAAGGGGCGCCCGAAGGGCGGCTCACCGCTTGGTGTACTGCGGGGCGCGGCGCGCCTTGCGGAGGCCGTACTTCTTGCGCTCGACGATCCGGTCGTCGCGGGTCAGCATCCCGGCCCGCTTGAGGGTGATCCGCTGGTCGGGGTCCAACTCGATGATGGCCCGGGCGAGAGCGAGGCGCATCGCATCGATCTGCCCGGTGACACCGCCGCCTTCGAGGATGGCACGCACGTCGTACCGGCCGTCGGCGCCCGCGATTTTGAGCGGTTCGAGCACACGCACCCGCTGCGCCATGCTCGGGAAGTAGGTCTCGAGCGCCTTGCCGTTGAGCAGCATCTGACCTGAGCCTTCGAACAGGGCGACGCGAACCACGGAGGTCTTGCGACGGCCGACGGTCTGGGCAACGGGCAGGGTCATGTGGCTTCGACCTTTCGGATCTCAAGAGTGCGTGGCTGGGGAACCTGCCCGGTATGCGGGTGGTCGGCGCCGGCGTAGACCTTGAGCTTGCGACCCATGGCCCGGCCCAGCCGATTCTTGGGCAGCATGCCCTTCACGGCCTTTTCGACGACCCGATCGGGGTACTTGGCGAGCATGTCCGTGAAGCTCGTCTCGGTGAGTCCCCCGGGATACCCCGAGTGGCGGTAGTACGTCTTCTGGTCGGCCTTGGCACCGGTGACGGCCACCGCAGCGGCGTTGATCACGACCACGTAGTCGCCCATGTCCACGTGGGGTGCGAAGGTGGGCTTGTGCTTGCCTCGCAGCAGCTGGGCGACCTCGGATGCGAGGCGGCCGAGCGGCAGGTCGGTGGCATCGACGAGCCACCAGGCCCGGTCGATGTCACCGGGTCGCGGCGTAAAGGTCTTCTGCAACTTCATTGAGGCGTCGTTCCTCCGACGGGGCCGTAGGGCACGCAGGATCGCCCGCGATGGGGCGGGAGCGGCGCCATATGGTACGCACGCCCGTACGAGACTGCCAATCGGCGTGTAGCGTCGCGACCTATGTCCGATCGCCTGGTCACGCTCGAGGAAGTACGCGCCGCCGCCGAGCGCGGCAAGAGCGTGGTGATGACCACGCCGCTGTTCCCGTCGTCGACCTTCAGTGCGCTCGCCGGGTGCGACATCCTGATGAAGGCGGAGAACCAGCAGCGGTCCGGCTCGTTCAAAATCCGCGGTGCCATGAACGCCCTGTCGCTGCTCGACGACGAGGAGCGCCGCAAGGGTGTGGTGGCCGCATCGGCGGGGAACCATGCCCAGGGCGTGGCGCTGGCGGCCACAACACTGGGCATCGCCTCGACCGTGTTCATGCCCGAGACGGCGATGATCCCCAAGATCGATGCCACCCGGGGGTACGGAGCCGAGGTCCGTCTGGTGGGATCGAACATCGGTGAAGCCCTGGACGCGGCTCGCCAGTTCAGTGAGCAGACGGGCGCCCACCTGGTTCACCCGTACGACGACGCCGCCATCATCGCCGGTCAGGGGACGCTGGGTCTCGAGATCCTCGAGCAGGCGAGCGGGATCGGGACCATCGTCGTACCCGTCGGCGGTGGCGGCTTGATAGCGGGGGTTGGCGCCGCCGTGAAGGCAGTAGACCCGTCGGTTCGCATCGTCGGGGTCGAGGCGAGCGCGACTGCGCCGTATGTCGCCAGCCGACAGTCGGGCGCACCCACCGACGTCGAACCCCGATACACACTCGCCGACGGGATCGCCGTCGCCCGGGCGTCGGCCCTGTGTTTCGAACACATCGAAGCGTTCGTCGACGACCTGGTCACCGTCGACGACGGCCAGATGACCGAAGCCGTCGCCTTGCTCCTCGAGCGGGCCAAGCTCCTCGTGGAGGCCTCGGGTGCCGCACCGCTGGCCGCCATGCTCGCCGGGAAGGTGGAGCCCAAGCCAGGGGCGACGGTCCTCATCCTTTCCGGAGGCAACGTCGACCTGCTGCTGCTCGACCAGGTGCTCCGCCACGGACTCGGCGCCGCCGGCCGCTTCGGCACCTTCGCCATCCGAGTGCCCGACGTGCCCGGCCAACTGGCGCGGGTCACCCGGACCATCGCCGACGCCGGCGCCAACGTCGTGTCCGTCCACCACCAGCGTCAGGGCATCGGCCTGCCCTTCGGATACACGGAGATCCGCTTCGAAGTCGAGACCCGTTCCGCCACCGAGCTCGAGGCCATTTTCGCGGCGCTCGAGGAGATGGGGATATCAGTGATTCGTTGACGGCCGTCGGCCGTCAACGAAGCTACCGGCTATCGGCTACCGGCACAGAAGCCGCAGGATCGAGGTCTTCGTCTGGCTGGTAGCTGTTAGCCGGTAGCTGCTAGCTGCGGCCGCAGGGCGCTCAATACTCCACTTTCCACAGCGTCAGGCCACGGGCAGGTGCGGCGCCTCGGGCGGCGTGGCGGTCGCGGGCCCTCAAGCGCTCTGCGATCGAACCGGGGTCGATCGTGCCCCTTCCGGCGTCGACGCAGAGCGCCACCATGGAGCGAACCATCTGGTGGCAGAACGACGAGGCCCGGACGGCGTAGACGAGGTAGCCGCGGTCGCGTCGCCACCGGGTCTCGAGGACGCTACGCACCACTGAGCGATTCACGGCCGCCCGACACAGCGTGGAGAAGTCGTGCACCCCGACGAACGCATCCGCCGCGGTGTTCATCGCTTCGACGTTCAGCGACGCGCCGACATGCCACACGCGATGGCGCTGCAACGGATCTGCCGTCGGGCGCTCGTCTACGAAGTACCGGTACGACCGTCCCGTCGCCGAGAAGCGAGCGTCGAAGTCGTCGGCCACGCGACGGACGCGATCGACCGTGACCTCGGGGGCCACCATCGACGATATCGATCGGTGGAAGAGCGGGAGGTCGGCGATCGCTTCCGACCAGGGGAACGAGACGACGTTGTGGCGGGCGTGCACCCCGGCGTCGGTGCGTCCGGCGACACTCGTCTTGGGCACCGAACCGAGCACGGTCCCGAGGGCCTCTTCGAGCACGGCCTGAACGGTCCGAACACCCCGGTTGCGGGCATACCCCCGAAACCCGGTGCCGTCGTAGGCGATGTCGAGGCGGTAGATGGTTCGCAATTCGCTATTCGCTATTCGCAATTCGCAGCCTTGGCTGGCTCACAGCCTGAACATCGCGGCTACTGCGACGAATGCTGCCCATCCTCCCACCGCGGCTACCAGGGCACGGGAGTGGTCCAACTCCAACGACACCCGGGCCGCCATCCAAAGCGTGGCCATCAGCCAGATCGACACGATCAGTTCGGAAGCGAGTGCGCCGACAAAGGGTCTGAGGATGAGCGAGGCCAGTATCACCGGCATCCCGATCGCCACGGCTGCCATCGTCCCGGGGAAGGTCCCATCGCCGTCGAGTGCTTTTCGACCGATGAGGTAGACCAAGCCGGAGAGCACGATCCACACGACGAGGCCCCGCAGCACGATGCGCAGCACGGCGAGTACGTCCAGGCCGTCTAGGAAGGTCGGGATCACCAGGATCAGCGCGACGATCACCACGACGATGGCACCGTCGGCGACGCCGTCCCGAGCCACCACCATGCGCAGATACGGGTTTCTGCGGAGCAGCGCAGCGTCGATGGCGTGTCGGATCACGGCCGAGACGTTACCCGCTGAACGTCATCGCCCACCCTTGCCGCGAGCGACGCGGATGCCCTGCGGGGTCACTTCCGGCTAGGCGCCTTGGCGTCGCGCTCCTTGGGTCGCGGGGCGATGTCGACCTTCGCCACACGGCGGCTGTCGGACACCCTCCGACGGATCTTCGGTTCCTCGAAGAACGGCCGATCCTCTGGCCGGGCGGGGCGTAGATCGTCGAACCACACCGCCGTCGGGTCGAATTTGGCGAAGAAGGGACGGCCCACCCAGGACGGATCCCGGGCCTGGAGGTACTCGAGAACGAACCACTTGTCGTCCCCCGACGTCGTCGTGCCCACAACCCTGACTTTGCCCGGGTGTGCCGACATCGACGGCCCACGCACGGTGCGCGCCAGCCCGGATACCTGCCGGTAGGCATCGCTGAAGATCTCATGGGTCTCGGCCAGCGGGATCTCGAAGTACTGCCGGGCACCCGTGTCGCGCACCACGAACATGTAATAGGGCACGCAGCCGAGGCGTACGCCCGTGCGCCACAGATCGGCCCAGGTATCGGCATCGTCATTGATGTGTCGCAGGACGGGACTCTGCATGCGGATGTTTGCCCCGGTGGCGAGGATCCGGCGGGTCGCCGTTTGCGACACCTCGGTCTGGAGCTCGACCGGGTGGGTGTAGTGACCCATGACCGACAGGTGTTTGCCGGTGGCGATGACCTCGTCGAACAGGCGCAACAGGTCATCGGCGTCGTCGTCGGTGACAAAGCGCTGGGGCCAGTAGCCGACCGCCTTCGTACCGATCCTGATGGTCGACAGATGCTCGATCTCGAGAAGGGGCTCGACGTACCTGCGGAACACCCGGGTCTTCATGATCAGGGGGTCACCACCGGTGAACAGGACGTCGCTGATGTCCGGGTCGGCGGCGACGTAGGACGACACCGTGTCGGCGTCGTCGGTGCCGAACCGGTTGGCCTTGTCGCCGACAAACTGAGCCCACCGGAAGCAGAAGGTGCAGTAGGCGTGGCAGGTTTGGCCGCGGTTCGGGAAGAAGAGCATGGTCTCGCGGTACTTGTGCTGGACGCCGTCGATCGGCTCCGAGTCGAACTCCGGGACGTTGTCGGTCATCTGACCGGCCGGGTGCGGGTTGAGCGTGGCACGGATGCGGTTCGCCTCCGCCTCGAGCTCGGGTCGCTCGGCACCGCCGTCCACCAGCGCGGCCATCGTGGCGAAATCCTCGTGGCTGAGCATGCCCCGCTGCGGGAAGGTGAGTTGGAAGATGGGATCCTCAGGTACTCGATCCCAATCGATGAGTTCGTCGATCACGTACTGATTGGTCCGGAAGGGAAGCACCGTCGCAACCACCCGAACCGCTCTGCGCACGGCGGGGTCGAGGGCCTGCCACTGCGGTATTTGGTCGATCCTGGACGCATTCAATGCCTTGAAGCGTTCCGCATCACTCATGCGTCTCCTCTCGATGGGCCTACGAAGACCCTAAACGGCCGGGCCGGAGTTGCCCATTCCGAGGAGCTTGGTCAGCGGCCTGGTGATCGACCGGCCCACGCCGAGATCGTCGAGTCCATCGAGACCGACCCACCGGGCATCGAGCACCCCATCGAGTGCCGAAACCCGCTCGTCCGGGGCGACGAAAGCGAACCGGAGGTCGAAGTGAAGGTGCCGGGGCTGATCGGCGTTCTCCGGGAAGACGTGGATGTCGATGTCGGCCAGCCCCGGCGACACCGGGACCACGTCGACGATTCCGGTCTCCTCGGCGATCTCACGCAGCGCGGCGTGGAGGACGGTCGGGTCGTTGGGCTCAACATGACCACCCGGCTGCACCCAGATGCCGAGCCGCTCGTGATGGATCAGCAGCATGCGGTCACCTTCGGGATGCACCACGAAACCGCTGGCGGTGAAATGCCCCGGCGTGTACTCGTATCGCGAGAACGGCTCGTGGGCTACCGCGGCCAGGTCGAGCATGCGGAGCCGGTACTCCTGCTCGTCCTGCTCAGGCGAGCGATAGTCGGTGAGGAGCCGGATCAGCTCAGAGCGTGAGGGAGGCACGGGGCGTCATTGTGGCAAGGCCAGGCACCAGCTACCAGTTACCAGTTACCAGGAAGTCTGGCCATGAGCCATGAGCTATTGGCTGTTCTTCTCGTCCCTCCAGGCCACGAACCGATCGAGGAACGAGAGGTCGTAGTCCGGGCCGTTGATGCTGAGTGAAAAGAGGGTGATCCCCTCGGCGAGGAGCGCCTCGGCGTAGGTGGCGTCGTCCCGGTTGACGAGCGGGATGCCCGTGGAGCGTTCGATGTCGGCGGGATCGCGTCCGAGTTTCCGGCACCACCCATCGAGGACCGATTTCTTGTGACGCATCACGGCGGCGTCACCGAAGCCATGCCAGATGTCGGCGTGCTCGGCGGTGATGCGGAGCGTGACCTTCTCCCCGCCTCCACCGACCATGATCGGCATCTTCCTCAGAGGCGGCGGGTTGAGGACCGCCAGCCGCTCCCGCATGATCGGCAGATCCCGGGCCAGGGCTCGGAGACGGCCCGGTGCCGTCCCGAACTCATACCCGTACTCGTCGTAGTCCTTCTGGAACCAGCCGGAGCCGATACCGAAGATCACCCGACCACCGGAGATGTGGTCGATCGTGCGAGCCATGTCGGCGAGCAGGTTCGGATTTCGATACGAGTTACAGGCGACCAGCGGTCCGATCTCGACCCGCTCAGTGGCCTCGGCGAGTGCAGCGAGGGTCGTCCAGCACTCGTAGTGGAGTCCATCCGGGTCACCCTGGGGCGGGAAGAAGTGATCCCAGGTGAACACGATGTCGGCGCCACGTTCCTCGGCTTCGATGGCCGCCTGGCGCATCGCGTCGAAGGTCCCGTGCTGCGGCAGGATCTGCACCGCGAGACGGACCTGGTAGGGATACTCAGCCATGCGCCGAGCCTAGAAGCGTTCAGAACTGACCGTACTTGGTACCTGGTACTTGGATGGCGCGCGGATAGGGGACGGCAGTCAACACTCTCTCCCCCCGAAGGGGGGAGTCCCGCAGGGAGCGCAGCGACCGGAGGGGAGG
>JBBDWO010000034.1 GCA_040902765.1 Acidimicrobiia bacterium
ACCTAGTGCTTGCCCTCCCCCCTCCCCTGGCGGCTCCGCCGCCAGGTACTCCCCCCTCCGGGGGGAGAGAGTCTGAGAGTCCAGCAGGGGGAGGAGAGCAGCGGCCGAAGGCCGATGACGGAGGGGGAGGGCTGACGCGTCGCGAGGCCTGCGTAGGGTTTGGGCTCCCCCCTCCCCGCCTTCGGCGGTACTCCCCCCTTCGGGGGGAGAGAGTCTGAAAGAGGGGCGACGGGCAACCGGCAACCGGCAACTGGACCTAGGTTCTCGCCACCTCGCGCACTTCGAAGGCTTCGATGATGTCGCCGTCTTTGATGTCGCGGAAGTTGTCGAGGCCGATGCCGCACTCGAAGCCCTGGGCCACCGAGCGCACGTCGTCCTTGAATCGGCGCAACGATCCGATGGTGCCTTCGTGGACCACCACGCCGTCGCGCACCAGGCGCACCCGCGCTCCGCGGGGGATCTCACCTTCGGTGACGTAGCAGCCGGCGATGGTGCCGAAGCGCGGTGCCCGGAAGGTGGCGCGGACTTCGGCCGTGCCGAGCACCCGTTCCACTTCGTCCGGCGCCAGGCGACCGACGAGGATCGCCTCGATGTCGTCGAGCAGCTCGTAGATGATCCGATAGGTGCGGACCTCGACACCGGCGGCTTCGGCGGCCTTGCGGGCCTTGGTGTCGGGGCGGACTGTGAAGCCGAGCACCAGGGCGTCGGTGGTGTCGGCGAGCAGGACGTCGTTCTCTGTGATGCCGCCCACCGCGGTGTGGACGATCGTCACCCGACCGCCCTCGCGGGTGATTTTGGACACGCCCTCGGTGATCGCCTCGAGGGATCCGTAGGCATCTGCCTTGATGATGATCGGGAGGTTGGCGTCGTCGGCAGTGCGCAGGCCCTCGAGCAGTTGGGTGAGGCGCTCTGCCGCGGTGGGCATGGCCAGGTCCGTGTCGCGCAGCTCGGTGACCCGATAGGATGCCTTGGCCCGGGCCGCCTTGTCGTCGTCCATCGCCTCAAAGTAATCGCCGGCGTTGGGGACCTCGTCCCAGCCCATGATGAGCACAGGCGTGCTCGGCGGAGCCTCCTCCACCTGGTTGCCGTTCTCGTCGAACATGGCGCGCACCCGACCCGACACCGGTCCGGCCACCAGGGCGTCACCACGCCGCAGCGTGCCTCGCTGGACGATGACCGTGCCGACCGGGCCACGGCCGGTCTCCAATTGCCCCTCGATGACCGTGCCCGACGCCGGAGCGGTCGGATCGGCGGAAAACTCCTCGAGTTCAGCGATGAGGTCGAGGTACTCGAGGAGTTGATCGATGCCGTCACCGGTGAGGGCGGAGACCTCGGCACTAACCACCTCGCCACCCAACTGCTCCACGACGATGCCGTGCTCGGTGAGCTGGGCCCGCACGGTGTGGGGGTCGGCGGTCTCGAGATCCATCTTGTTGATGGCCACGACGATCGGCACCCCGGCGGCCTTGGCGTGGCTGATCGCCTCGGCCGTCTGCGGCATGACGCCATCGTCGGCGGCGACGACCAGCACCACGATGTCGGTGACCTCGGCGCCGCGTGCCCGCAGGGTGGTGAATGCCTCGTGGCCGGGTGTGTCGATGAAGGTGATCTTGCGGTCCCCGACGGTCGCCTGATAGGCACCGATGTGCTGGGTGATGCCTCCGGCTTCGCCAGCCATGACGTTGGCCTTGCGGATCGAGTCGAGCAGCTGGGTCTTTCCGTGGTCGACGTGCCCCATCACGGTGACCACCGGGGGGCGTGGCCGGAGCTGCGACTCTTCCTCGTCGTGGACCCGCTTGGGACGGACGAGCGACCGTGCCTTCTCGACCGGCACAAGAGCCGCTTTCTCGACGGTGACGTCGTAGCCCAGGGCGTCGCCGACGGCGGTGATCAGGCCGACCGGAATCGGCTGGGTGGCACCGGCCATCTGTCCCCGAGTGACCAACTCGCGGACGACGATGCCGACCGGGCGACGGGTCAGTTCGGCGAACTCGGCGACCGTGATGCCCTCGGTGACGGTGACGGCGCGACGCGGTGCGGGACCTTCGGGGTATTGGGGGCGACCTCGGCGCTTACCGGCCTTTGCGGGACCCTTCGGCGCCGCCGCCTCGGCCTCGGCCAGCTCCTCGTCGTCGTCTTCGGCCTCGTCCTCATCCTCGTCGACCTCGTCGCCTCCGTCCTCGGCCGCGTCACCGTCGCCTTCCGGTGCGTCTGCCGCCGGCGTTGCCTCAGCAGCGGCGGGGGCGGCCTCCTCCTCGTAGGACAGGCGGACGAGCGCCTCGGCGTCGTCGCCGAGACCGGATGAAGCGGTTTTGACCTCGATGCCGAGTTCGATGGCGCGTTCGAGCACATCCTTGGATTCGAGGCCCAGATCCCGGGCCAGCTCGTAGACGCGCATCAATCTCCTCGGACTCGTACGGCGTTCATTGTGCCACGCGCCGGGTCACGACCCCGGGGCGGGCTCCTCATCGTCGACGGGGTCGCCGGGCGCGGACTCGTCGGCTGCCACGTCCTCGATAGCCAACTCCTCGGGCGTCGCGATCTCCTCGGACTCGACCGGCGCCTCGGCCTCTTCGCCAGCCTCGGGAGCAGACTCCTCGGTATCAGGGTCTTCCTCGGCTTCGTCTTCTGCCTCGGGCGCGGCCGCGTCGGCGGCCGGCGCTTCCTCGGCCGGCGCTTCGGCCTCGGCCACCGGTGCGGCATCGCCGCCCTCCGGTACCTCCGTCGCTGCCGTGGCCGTTGCCTCACCAGATCCCGCGCTGTCTTCCAGGGTCCCGCCGGCGTGCTCGGTCTCCGACTTGATGTCGACCTTGTAACCGCTCAGCTTGGCGGCGAGGCGGGCGTTCTGGCCCTCCTTGCCGATGGCCAGCGACAGCTGGAAGTCGGGGACGATCACCCGGGCAATAGGGTTGCCCTCGTCGTCCTCCTCGAGGATCACCTGGCGGACCCGGGCCGGGCTGAGCGCCTCGGCGATGAACTGCTTCGGGTCTTCACGCCACTCGACGATGTCGACCTTCTCGCCGCGCAGCTCGTTGACTACCTGACGGACCCGCGAGCCGCGGCTCCCGACACAGGCACCGACCGGGTCGACGTTCTGGTCGTTGGAGGCGACGGCGATCTTGGTCCGGTGACCGGCCTCGCGGGCGATCGCCTTGATCTCGATCGTTCCCTCGGCCAGTTCCGGGACCTCGAGCTCGAACAGGCGGCGGATGAAGTCGGGGGACGACCGGCTCACGACGATCGGCGAGCCCTTCGCCTCCTCACGGACCTCGATGATCAATGCCTTCACCCGGGCGCCGCGGTCGAGTCGCTCGTAGGGGATGCGCTCGCCGGCGGGCATGACCGCCTCGGCGTTGCCGAGGTCGAGCAGGACGGTGCGGTGGTCCGACTGCTGGACGATACCGGTGACCAGGGAGCCCTCCCGGCCTTCGTAGACCTCGAGCACCTGGGCCCGCTTCGCCTCGCGCAGCCGCTGGAGGATGACCTGTTTGGCCGTCTGCGCGCCGATGCGACCGAAGTCGCTGGGAGTGTCCGGCCACTCACGGGTGACGTTGCCGTCCTCGTCGAGTTCCTGGCCGTACACGGTGATCTCGCCCGTGTCCTGGTCGATGGTGACCCGGGCTTCCTCGGCGGCACCGGGACTGCGCTTGTAAGCCGAGACGAGCGCGTTGGCCAGAGCCTCGAGGATCGTCTCCTTGGGAACGCCCTTCTCGCGTTCCAGATGATCGAGCTCTTCCATGAATGAGTCGTTCATCGGGCACTCTTCTTTCCGGGCTTCGGTGCCCTCTCCACGACGAAGACGGTCCGCGCCTTGCTGATGGCGGCGTAGGGGATGGCTCGCTCGGCGCCGTCGACCTGCACTGTCGCTGCGGCGTCGTCGGCGGCGGTGAGCGTCCCGCTGTGGCTCGTCGCATCCGCTACCGGGTCCGACGTCCTGATGGTGACCTCGCGGCCGATCGACTTCTGGAAATGCTGGGGCTTGCGCAGCGAACGCTCCAAACCGGGAGACGACACCTCGAGCGTGTAGGTGCCGGCGACGGACGCCGACTCCTCGAGAAGGCGTGAGAGGCCACGGGACACCTCGGCGATGCGCTCGACGTCGATGCCCTCCTCGGCATCCACGGTCACCCGCACCACCTTGCCCGCGCCACTACCGAGCACCTCGACATCGTCGAGTTCTACTCCCTCCGCGGTGACGTACCGGTCCAGGGTCTCCCAGAGCCGGTCTGCGGTATCCATCATTCCTGGTCCCTCATAAAAAGAAGTGGGCGGGCGCCCACTTCAAGCGTCCAATTCGATTGCGGGGGAAGTATATCAGGGGTGTCGGTGCAGCCATCTGGCTGCACCGACACTGCGATTCGCAATTCGCTATTCGCAATTCGCTTTTGCGCCCTTGGGGATCTGAGGGTTATCGGCGCTCGGATTCGACTTTCGCCACCAGTATCCCGACCGCGTCGGTCACGGGCACCGATTCGGTGGTGGCGTCTTGGCGGCGGACCACCTCGACGTTTCCGTCGGCGAGGCCCCTGGGCCCCACGGTGATTCGGTAGGGGATGCCGATGATCTCGGCGTCGGCGAACTTGACCCCCGCCCGTTCATCGCGATCGTCGAGCAGCACCTCGATGCCGGCGGCTCGCAGTTGGTCGTAGATCCGGGTCGCCGCCTCCACGGTGGCTTCGTCGGTGATGCTCACCACGGTGATCACAACCTCAAACGGAGCCACCGAGACGGGCCAGACGATGCCTTTGTCGTCGTGATGCGCCTCCACGATGGCGGCGACATTGCGGCCCACGCCGATGCCGTAGGAGCCCATCCACAGCTCGCGTTCGTCACCAACCTCGTCGAGGACGGTGGCCGACAGGGCGTCCGAGAATTTCGTCCCCAACTTGAAGATGTGGCCGACCTCGATGGACCGCCGCACCGTGAGCGGCTCGCCGCAGTCCGGGCACCGATCGCCCTCGACCACGGTTCGCATGTCGAGCCAATGATCCACCGCGATGTCGCGCGATACGGCGACCCCACGCAGATGCTTGTCATCCTGGTTGGCCCCGGTCGTCATGTTGACCCGACCCTCGAGGGCCGGGTCGGCGATGATGCTCACTCCGGTGAGCCCCACCGCTCCGAGGCTGCCGGCGTGGGCGCCCATCAGGTCGACGATCTCCTCCTCGTGCGCGGGCCGCACCTCCGGGGCCTCGAGGCCGTCGACGACCTTTTGCTCCATCAGCTCGTGATCGCCGCGCAACAACAACAGCGTTGGCTCGCCACCGACCATGTAGACCAGGGACTTGATCTGACGCTCCGGGGCGGCGAAGTCCGCGAACTCGGCCAGCGCGGCGATGGTGCGGATCCCCGGCGTGTCGAACACCTCCGGCGGCCCGACCCAGGGCTCGTCCGTGATCGGCTCGAGACGCGAGGTGGCCTTCTCGGTGTTGGCGGCGTACCCGCAGGCGGCGCAGGTGGCGACGTCGTCCTCACCGGCCGGGGAGGCCACCATGAACTCCACCGACTCCTTGCCGCCCATGGCACCGGACGACGCATGCACCGGGACCGCGTCGACCCCGAAACGCTCGAAGATGCGCTCGTAGGCACTGCGATGCGCCTCGAACTGGACGTCGAGGCCGGCCGGGTCGATGTCGAACGAGTACGAGTCCTTCATGGTGAACTCGCGGACCCGCAGCAGGCCGCCCTTGGGCCGCGGCTCGTCACGGAACTTGGTCTGCAGGTGGTACCACAGCTGGGGCAGCTGGCGGTACGAGGACAGCTCGGTGGCGATCTGGGTGAAGATCTCCTCGTGGGTCCAGGCGAGAAGCATGTCGGCGCCGCGGCGGTCCTTCATCTTGACGAGGATGCCCTCGACGTCGTCCCAGCGGCCGGACTGCTTCCACACTTCAGCCGGGTGCACGACGGGGAGGAGCATCTCCTGGCCGCCGATGGCGTTCATCTCCTCGCGGATGATCTGCTCCACCTTCTGCGCCACCCGGAAACCGAGCGGGAGCAGCGACCAGGAGCCACTCATCAGCCGACGGATGAACCCGCCGCGCACCAGCAGCCGGTGGCTCGCCGCCTCGGCGTCGGCCGGGTCGTCGCGCAATGTGGGGATGAATGCCTGGGACCACCGCATGTGGGTGGTGAGGGTAACCAGGCGCCAGGCGCCAGGCTCCAGACGGAGCGCTGATGTGTCGTACGCATCCCGTACGATCCCGGCATGACTGACCTGCCCGTCGATGTGATCCGCAGCAAGAAGCGCACGCGGACCTCCCAGGCCTATGTGACAGGCGGACGGGTACGGGTCCTCATTCCCGCCCACCTCTCCACCGACGAAGAAGCCACCGTCGTTGCCGAACTGGTCCAGAAGGTGACCCGCAAACTCGATTCCCAAACCGTCGACCTGGAGCAGCGCGCCCGCGAGGTCGCGAAAAAGTACGGGCTGCCTACCCCGACCAGTATCGAATGGTCCCAGCGGCAGAACCGGCGGTGGGGTTCGTGCTCACCACAAGCCGGGACCATTCGTATTTCGAGTCGGCTCGCGGGCGTGCCCGGGTGGGTGCTCGACTGGGTCCTGGTCCACGAGTTGGCGCACCTGGAGGTCGCCGACCACGGCGATCGGTTCAAGTCGCTCGTGAGTCGCTACGAACTGGGAGAGCGGGCTGAGGGCTACCTCATCGCCAAAGGCGAAGGCTGAGTGCGCTCAGTCTCAGTCACATGGCCAATCCAGCTGCAGCGTGCAGTGTGGAGCGGGAGGCTGGCTATCCCGCTGGTGTTGGCGTATACCGAGGAGGAGGCACGGGCAGGCCGCTGGACCGGGCGGACTCGACCCACACTTGCTTGGCCACGACGACCTCGGCGACGGCCTCTTCGGGGGTCGCTCCGAAAGCCGAGCAGCCTGGCAGGTCGGGAATCTCAGCGATGTATCCGCCGTCCTCGGCGCTGTGCCAGACGTTGATGTGGTGGTCAGTCATTGCGGCTCTCCAGCTCGAGACCTTGCTCGTCCATCGTACGCAGGAACTGGCGAGCCCCCAATGGCCACCCGAGCGAACAGCTACGCCCGAGCGGGCATATGCTGGCGGGGTGCGTGCAGATCATGGCAGCGCCGGGTATGTGGCCGTCGGAGTGGGGCTGATCGCCTTTGGGGTCATCAGCCTGTTCAGCATAGGCTATCCACTTATCTCCATGGGCGTGGCGCACCTGGCCCTGTATCGGGTGCGACATCGTCGATCGATCCGCCTGCCGATAATGGCTGGCCTGGTCGCCTTCTGGGTCGCCTTCGTGCTGGTGAGTCCGATCTGGTGTGTAAGCCGCGACGTGATGGGAACCGGCGAAGTGTGGTGCCGCAGCTTCTTGGGGGCTCGCTACACGGATAACCCGTCGTACCTGCCAGGACTGATCGCCGGCACCGCCGCCGCTGTGATCACGGTCGCTGCGGTACGGAACCGATTGCGGAATGGTGACACCGGTCAACGGTAGGTCAGGGGACCAGTTCGAAACTCGGAGCATGCGACGGCCGCACGCCTGCCGCCACGTTCTTGTCACACTTTGGGGGACCTGGAGCGAGGACTCAGTGTGACGGCGACCAAAGACGAACGCGAGCACATGGAACTGATCGGCGACGACGGCTTCGATGCGTTCTACCGGCGAAACCGCTCCCGTCTAATCGCTCTGGCCTACGCCGTCTCCGGCAGCCGGCTCGGCGCCGAGGATCTCGCCCACGACGCCCTGGAAGCGACCTACCGCGACTGGGACCGTATCCGCGGTCTCGACAACCCGACTGCATGGGTGCAACGCATCGTCACCAACCGTGCCGTGTCGGCGTATCGGAGGCGGGCGTCCGAGGTGAAGACACTCGTTCGACTCCGCGGCGAGCGACACACGGTGGCCTTCCCCGAGGTGCACCCCGAGACCGAGTGGCTGTGGTCCGAGGTGCGACGCCTCCCCCGCCGTCAGATCCAGGTCGTCGCCCTCACCTATGTGGAGGACCTGTCAATGCCGGAGATCGCCGACGTCCTCGGCATCTCCAAGGAGTCCGTCAACACCCACCTGCGTCGAGCGCGGCAGACCCTCGCCCGGCGAATTCCATCGATCGACCCCGAGGAGGCATGATGATCACGCTCGACGACCGCCTGCACGAAGCCGGTGACGACCTCCGGCATGCCGCAGCACACATCCCTGCCCGCCACCTGCCGCATCCGCGGGGTGGGTTGCGCCGAGCTGCCGGGTGGGTAGGGGCAGCAGCGGGCATCGGTGCGCTCATCGCCCTGCCACTGTGGCTGGGCATGGCCAGCACCCCGCCGGAGAGCCCTCCGGTAGGGGGCGAGTCGGAGTCGAGCTTCCCCGATGTCCAACGCTCGGTCTCTCCGTTCGGACTCGACGAGGCTCACATCATCGTCGAGCTGACACCGGGACTGAGTGCCGAGGATGCCGAAGCGCTCGGGGCGATGCTCTCGCTGTTTCCGGAAGTTGAGGACGTCGCGATCGTGACGAGGGACGAAGCGGTCGCTGAGTGGCTTGAACTCCGCGCAGCGACTTTCGGGGACGACGAGGCAAGCATCCAGGGTGCGATCGCGGAGGTAGGAGCATCGATTCGGCTCCTCGTGCACGAAGAGACAGATCGCATCGCCCTCGGCGAAGCGATCGCTGGGCAGCTTCTCCGTCAGGAAGGACAATCAGAGCCGCACCCGGTGATCAGGGTGGTGGTGAACATGAACGACGAACCCTGACACCGGCCCACCGCGTGGGCCGAGCCGAGGACGGCACCAGCCTCGAGATCGTCAACCGAGTTCAGGCGGAGTTGTCGACATATGGACACACCGTAGAGCGCTGCGCCTGACCAGCGTCACGCGAGAGTCATGGCCAACCAGTCGGCGGTCGGACCCCCGGCCGCCCACTGGCGCGCTGCATGCTGCCTGCTGCACGCTGACCGGCGAAAACCGCCTACTCCCCCGCTGCCACTTCGGCGACGCGGGCGCGGCGCGCCTCGACCTGGTTGACGTCGCCCTGGGCGGCGAGCAGTTCGGCGGCGGTCTCGCGGGCCAGTTCTTCGGCGACGCCGTCGGCGGCGGCGAGACGCGCTTCGATGCCTTCGGCGGCGAGCTTGCGGGCCTCGTCGAGCAGGGCCGACACCATCTCGGCTTCGGGGACGACGCGGACCACCTGGCCCTTGATGAACAGATGACCCCGACCCTTGCCGGCAGCGATGCCGATGTCGGCTTCGCGGGCCTCGCCCGGGCCGTTGACCACGCATCCCATGACCGCCACCTGGATGGGGAGCTTCTCGGCCTCCAGCACCCGCTGCGCCTCCTTGGCGACGGCGATCACATCGACTTCCGCTCGGCCGCATGAAGGACAGGCGATGAGGTCGAGCCCGATCCGCTCTCGCAGACCCAATTGCTCGAGCAGCTTGCGGCCGGCCTCGGCCTCTTCCACCGGATCGGCGGTGAGTGAGAAACGGATGGTGTCGCCGATGCCCTCCAGCAGCAGCGTGGCAATGCCGGCGACCGATTTCATCAGGCCCGCGGGGGGTGGGCCGGCCTCGGTAACCCCGAGGTGGAGCGGGTAGTCGGTGCGGTCGGCGAGCAGGCGATAGGACTCGACCATCGACGGCACATGACTGTGCTTCACCGAGATCTTGATGGCGGTGAAGTCGACCTCCTCGAGGAGGCGGATCTCGTGGAGGGCGGATTCGACCAGCGCCTCGGGCACCGGCCCGCCGTGCTTGGCCAGCAGGTCCTTGTCCAGCGACCCGGCGTTGACCCCCACCCGGATCGGGATGCCCCGGTCGCGCGCCGCTTCGGCGACCGCCTTGATCTGATCGGGCTTGCGGATGTTCCCGGGATTGAGCCGCAGTCCTTGGACACCGGCCTCGAGGGCCGCCAGGGCCAGGCGGTACTGGTAGTGGATGTCGGCGATGATCGGCACCGGCGATCGCGGCACGATCTCGGCCAGTGCCCCGGCGGCGTCGGCATCGTTGCAGGTGATCCGCACGATGTCGGCCCCGGCGCCGCGCAACGCATACACCTGGGCGAGCGTGCCGTCGACGTCGGCGGTCTTGGTCGTCGTCATCGACTGGACCGTCACCGGGGCGCCGCCACCGACGGCCACCCCGCCGACCATCAGGCCGCGAGTCTGGCGACGCTCGATCATGAGAGGCGCAGCGGACTGGCGATGTCCAGGTACAACGCGACCAGCCCGAGCAGGACCAGGAAGGCGACGACGACGGCAGCGACCGGCATCAGCTTGCGGACATCGGCGGGCCGCCCGCGCACCTTCTCGTACAACGCCACGGAGAAGTGACCGCCATCCAACGGGTACATCGGAATCACATTGAACACCCCCACGAACACGTTGACCAAAGCGACCAGCTGAAGAGTGAACCCGAGACCGAAACCGGAGGTCTCGGCGCCGATCCGGATGAGTCCGAGGGGACTGGCAGGCCGATGATCGATGACACCGTCGATCTCGTCGGGATCCCCTGAGAACACTGCCCCAAGGAGGTCCCCGAACCCGGCGATCACTTGCCACAAGCCCTGAACCGACAGCACGGAGGCCTCACCGATCGCCGACACGGCGTCGCCCATCCCCGAGATCGGGCCCTCCCGGTGGGTGAACCGTTGGGGCTGCACGCCGAGGAAACCGCGCCGGTCGTCACCTTCGCCGACGGCGGCCAGGGTCACGGTGAGGACGAGCGGACTGCCATCACGGATGATCCCCAGCTCGACCGTGGACCCGGGGCGCCGCCCGATCACGGTGACCAGCCCTCCCCACGACTCGACGCGATCGCCATCGAAGGAAACGACCTCGTCGCCGGGGAGGAGGCCGACGACGGCCGCCGGCGTGAGCTCACCGGATTCAAGCCGTTCCTGGACCGCCTCCACCGTCGTGGTCGCCACCGGGGTCCCGATGATCGACGCCACGGTGAAGAACAGCAGGAAGGCCACCACGAAGTGGCTGCCCACCCCGGCGAGGACCACGATCGATTTCTGCCAGAAAGGCTTCTCGCGGTAGGTGCGGCCCAGGTCGCCCGGGTCCACCTCCTCGTACGGGTTCATGCCGATGATCCGGACATAGCCCCCCAGCGGAATCGCCTTGATGCCGTACTCGGTCTCGCCCCGCTGGGTGGACCAGAGCTTCGGTCCGAACCCGAAGAAGAACTCGGTCGCCTTCATCTTGAAGGCCTTCGCCGCGACGAAGTGACCCGCCTCGTGGATCATGATCATGGCCACGAAGGCGACGAGAACGATGATGCCGCCGGTCATGAGCGGGGATACCTCGGGGTCGGGATCGGAACGCTACCGGGCGCTCGCGGGTTAGCGGCAATCACAGTCAACCTTGGTACTTGGTGCGCGCGCGGATAGGGGCTGGCCTGTTCTGACTTTCCTCCCCCGACGGGGGAGGTGGCAGCGGCCGAAGGCCGATGACGGAGGGGGAGG
>JBBDWO010000035.1 GCA_040902765.1 Acidimicrobiia bacterium
GGAGCGACCGGAGGGGAGGGGGGAGGGTAAACGCTACGTGGGCCTCGCGACGCGTTGGGCCTCCCCCTCCGTCATCGGCCTTCGGCCGCTGCCACCTCCCCCTGCGGGGTAGGGGACCGCGTTTGAGGTCCTTTTGCGGTTCCTCCCCCTGAAGGGGGGAGTCCCGTAGGGAGCGGAGCGACCGGAGGGGAGGGGGGAGGGTAAACGCTACGTGGGCCTCGCGACGCGTCTGGCCTCCCCCTCCGCCATCGGCCTTCGGCCGCTGCCACCTCCCCCTGCGGGGGAGGAGAGTCCGAACGGGCCAATCCCTGACCGCGCGCTCTCTCGCGACGCGCTAATCGCTCTTCTCGTAAAACACCCGCTCAAAGACGCGTCTGGCCCGGCGGGTGACCCTTCGGTACTCCTCGCGTAGGGATGATCGAGGGTGGGTCTCGTAGCCGAGGGCCAGGCCGAGGCGGGCGGCTCGGTCCGGGTCGGTCGGGATGGAGTCGGCGGCCCGACCCGCCAGGTGGAAGAGGCGGTTGCGCACCCGGGCGCAGAAGCGGTACGCCTCGTCGAGGACGGCGGCATCCTCGACGTCGAGGTGTCCGGCCGCCGCCAGCGCAGCCACCCCACGGAGGGTTGACGGCGTCAGCACCGACGGGTCCTCGGACCCGTGGCGCATCTGAAGCAGCTGCACCGTCCACTCGACGTCGGCCATGGCGCCGCGGCCCAGCTTGACGTGAAAGTTCGGGTCCTCGCCGAGGGGGATCCGCTCGGTCTCGACCCGCGCCTTCATCGCTCGAATCTGGCGCGTCGCCTCGCCATCGAGGCCCCGCCCGACCACCACTCGCCGCGCTGCGGCGACGAACCGCTCGCCGAGTTCCCGATCGCCGGCGACGAGCCTGGTCCGTAGCAGGGCCTGGCGCTCCCAGGTCTGAGCCCAGGCGGCCCAGTAGTCGAGGTAGGCGTCCATCGAACGCGCCAGGGCACCCTTGCGACCGTCGGGACGGAGGCCGAGGTCGATCTCGGGCAGCGGCAGTCCGGCGGCGGGACGACCCATGAGGCCGACGAGGCCCTCGGCGATGCGCGCTGCAGCCGCATCGCTCTCGTCGTCGGTGCGCTGGAACACGATCAGCAGGTCCAGGTCGCTGGCGTAGTCCAGCTCCGCCCCACCGAACTTTCCGGCACCGATCACCGCTACCGGTGGCACCGACCCGGGCGGGCCCAGTCCGCTGACGACGGCGGTGAGCGCCGCTTCCAGGACCGCCTCCGAGACGGCGGTGAGTCGTCCCGCCACCGAATCGCTGTCGGCGGCACCGCCCAGGTCGGCGGCGCTGATCTCGAGCAGCTGCTCGGCGTAGAAGCGTCGCAGCGACTCGGCCCGATCGGCCGAGGTCTTCCGGGCGACCAGGCGTAGCGCCGCCTCGTCGCGCAACGCCGCGGCGTCAGGGGCGGCGGCGAGTGCCCCGTCGTCGCCGAGGTGGAGGTTGGTGAGGGGAAGCCGAGCCGCCAACGGCCCGGCGAGCCGGGAGGTGCCGAGCAGCCGGCAAAGGCGTTCGCCGGCGGCCGGATCGTCTCGGAGCACCGCGACCAGAGCCTCGTCGTTGGGCGGCTGGGTCGCCAGGCGGTGGAGCTGGGCGAGACCGAGATCCGGGTCGGGTGATTCCGACAGCCATCGGAGCAGGAGGGGGAGCAGCTGGCGCATCAGTCCCCCTCGACGGGTGAGTCCAGCGGTCAGTTCGGTGACGGCGGTTCGCATGGCCGCCGAGTCGGTGAACCCGAAGGCGCCCATCTGGCGATCGAGGGCCGCCGGGTCCGGCGGGGTGGCGGCGAACGCCTCCATGAGCGGTCGGTAGAACAGCCGCTCGTGAATGGTGCGCACCCCGGCGCGATGCCTGACGAGGTCCGCCTCGAACGTCTCCAACGCTCCGGCGTCACCGGAGTCGCGGTAACCGGCCGACTTGGCCACCCGTTCGCGAGCGAGCGGATCGGCGGGGAGGGCGTGGGTCTGACGCAGGTCATAGAGCTGAAGGCGGTGCTCGACGTGTCGCAGCCAGCGGTACGACTCGGCGAACGCATCCGCATCCTCGGTCGCGACGTATCCACCGTCGGCGAGCAGGCGCAGGCCCGACAGCGTGTTGGCCGATCGGAGTCCCGGATCGGCCCGGCCGTGCACCAGCTGGAGCAGCTGGACGGCGAACTCGACATCGCGGATCCCACCGACGCCGCGCTTGAGTTCGTCGGGTCCGGCCACCATGGCTTCGGTGCGCCGCTTCATGGCGCGAATGGAACGCACCGCGTCGGCGCCCAGCGTCTCGGGAAACGCGTGCGCCGCCGCCGCCTCCACGAAGTCGTCTCCCAGGGCGCGATCCCCGGCGGCGAACCGAGCCTTGAGCATCGCCTGCGCCTCCCACGGTTCCGCCCATCGCCGCCAATAGGCCCGATACGAGTCGAGGGTGCGTGACAGGGGCCCGGAGCGGCCCTCCGGGCGGAGGTCGAGGTCGCAGCGGAGCCCGACGCCGCCGTCCACCCGGGTGGCGAGTACGCCGACGATGCGTTCGACCGCCCCTACCGCGGCGGGTTCGTCGCCGTCGTGGACGGCGACCAGGTCGATGTCGGACGCATAGTTGAGCTCGTCGCCTCCCCATTTGCCGAGGGCGACGAGCGCCAGGCGATCGTCGCTGGCCGCCAGCTGGAGTGCAAGCCCTGCGCCCTCATCGGCCAGATCGCTGAGGAGGGCGCCGACCTGCGGCATCTCGATGCGACCGGTCAGGTCGGCGGAGGCGATCCAGACGAGGCGCTCAGCGATCGAGCGGCTCAGGTCCGCTGGATCGTCCCCCCTGAGCGGCGGGGCGTCTCGCACCGCGGCGAGGAGGGGCGCCGCCCGCACCCCGAGCTGCCGCACCACGTCGGCGAGTGCCCGGCTTGCACCGGTGACCGCCACCAGACCCCTCCCGAGGTCGTCATCGTCGGCGGCGGAGGCGGCGAGTTCGGGAGCGGCGTCGAATATCGAGGCGAGTCGTGCCGCGGTGGCCTCCGGCTCCGGGCCCCGCGCCACGCGTCGGCGGAGATCGTCGGAGAGGCGTTCCGTCATGAGGGCAAGGTAGCGAGCGAGGGGCGCTGCGGTCCTAGTCTGGCCCGGTGCGGGTCATCATCGACGGCGAAGCGGTCGACGCGGCGCAGGCGACGATCTCCGTGTTCGACTGGGCACTGTTTCGGGGCCTCGGGGCCTTCGAGGTGGTGAGATCCGAAGCCGGGGTGCCCCGGCACCTCGACGCCCACCTCGATCGTCTGGAGCGCAGCCTGTCGGCGCTCCTTCTCGGGGATCTTGATCGGGCTCCCCTCGCCGATGCGGTGAATGCCGTAGCCGCGGAGAACGACGACGGCCTGATCCGGATGATGGTCACCGCTGGGGGGCGGGACCCGGAGGTCATCGCACCATCCCACACCATCATCGTGTGGGAGCCGATGCCGGCGCTCCCCGACACCCTGTCGCTCCTGCCGATGCGGTCTCCGTGGCACCCGGCGACCAACCAGGCGGGGTTCGCCGGGGTCAAGTGGCTCTCCTATGCCCCGAACATGGCTTCGATCGACGTCGCCGTCGCCGCCGGCTATCACGACGCCCTGCTCACCACGATGGACGACGTCGTCCTCGAGCTGCCGACCTCGAGTGTCGCCTGGGTCAGCGACGGCTCGCTGTTCACGCCCTCCCTGGACCTCGGCATCCTCCTGTCGATCACCAGGGAGGTCACTCTCGAGTGCGCCCGGCAAGAGGGCGTCCCCGTGATCGAGGGAACCTTCGGGTTGGACGAGCTCCTCGGAGCCGACGAGGTCATGGCGCTGTCCACCGGCAAGCGGGTCCTGGCGGTCGGGCGGGTCGGCGAGGTCGAGTTCCCCTCCGGTCCGGTGACCGCTCGCCTCGCCGCGGCGTACGATGCCCAACCGTGACGCCGTGGGTGAAGGCGACCGAATCGGGCCGTAGACTGCCCCTGTTTCCGACTCGGATGGTGTGACCATGGACGCGCGATCGGTTCTGCACAACCCGACCGCAGAAGAACTGCGAGCGCTGACGGAGGCACAGCCGTCGGCTCGGCCCACCGAGTACGGAAACCTCAACATCATGACGCAGGTGACCGCCCGCTCCAAGGGTTCGACCTTCATCGTGTCCGATCAGTCCGACGATCACACCGATGCGACCATCCCGCGGGCCGAGTACGACCGCATCGCAGCGATGCAGGACGAATACCTGCGCGGCCTCGACGTGATCGTCATCGACGGCTACATCGGCGATCACCCCGACGCTCGGGTGCGCACCCGCCTCGTGGTGGACAAGCGGTACCCCAACCTGGCGGCCAAGCAGCGCCTCCTCTACTTCCCGGCCGACGACGACGCCGAACCCGAATTGACCGTGTTCTATACGCCGGAGCTCGTTGCCGACGGCTACCCGGATGATCGGGTGATCGCCGTCGATCTCGACAACGGGGTCAGCCGGGTGCTCAACGCCGACTACTTCGGAGAATCGAAGATGAGCGGCCTGCGCATGTGGGATGCCCTCATGTACCGCCGGGGCGGACTCGCCATGCACAGCGGCCTGCGGGTCGTCGGCGACGGCGACGACCGCCGGGTGGGGCTGGTCGTCGGGCTGTCAGGCACGGGGAAGACCACCACCACCTTCTCCAAGGTGGGTGGCGGGGCACCCGTCCAGGACGACTTCGTGGCCCTTTACGAGGGTGGCCGGGTCTACGGGACGGAAAACGGAACGTTCGCCAAGGTGATCGGCCTCACCGAGGAGGCCGAACCGGCGATCTGGCATGGAGCCACCCAGCCCGGTTCGTACCTCGAGAACGTCGCCGTAGCCGCCGACGGGAAGGTCGATTTCGCCGACGGCAGCCACACCGAGAACAGCCGGGCGGTCATCGGCAGTGTCGACATCCCGGGATTCCTGGCGCCGGCGAATGTGGAGCGCGCCG
This sequence comes from Acidimicrobiia bacterium, assembly GCA_040902765.1. Classification (NCBI taxonomy): domain Bacteria; kingdom Bacillati; phylum Actinomycetota; class Acidimicrobiia; species Acidimicrobiia bacterium. The sequence continues at coordinate 4,953 of JBBDWO010000035.1, forward strand.
ACTTCATGCTCATCCTCAACCGCAACGCCACGATCATTCCCGCCGTCGCCCGGCTCACCAAGGATCAGGCCGCCGCCTACTTCATGCTCGGGGAGACCCAGGGGACCAGTGCCGGGGGGAAGGCGGAGGCCGGCAAGTTCCTCCGGGTCCCTGGCACCAACCCGTTCTTCGCCTACCGGCACGAGTGGCAGGCAAACCGGCTGCGTGAGATCCTCGACACCTGTGATCTCGAGGTGTTCCTCCTCAACACGGGTCGGGTCGGGGGACCGGCGACCGACACCCGATCGCGCAAGGTGACACCGGCGATCTCGGGTGCCATCGTCGCCGGTATCGCTACCGGCGGCATCGAGTGGGAGGTCGATCCCGACTTCGGGTACGAGGTGGCCGTCTCGGTCCCAGGTGTCGACGACACCGGAGTACTCCGGCCCCGTGTGTTCTACGGCGAGCAGGACCGCGCCGATGAGTACGCCCAGCTGGTCGCCGACCTCCAGCACGATCGAGCGGCGCATCTAGCCACCTATCGCGATCTGCTGCCGGAGATCGCGGCCGCGGTGTGAGCGCGCTGGCACTCGCTGACTCGGTCGACGACCTGTACCGCCGGGCGATCGTGTCGCCAGCCGCGGTGGACGAGGTCGCCCTCTCCGACTGGATGGAAGGCGTCGGTGAGTTGCTCGGCGGTGCGCCCGATCGGTCGACGGGGCGCATCCTGCGACGGGTGGTCCGGGACGCTCGCAAGCTCGTTGCCTACTGGGCCGAACGCGACGGGTCCGCTCTTCCCGACTGGCGCAACGGTGTAGATGAGACACTGGGGAGTCGCGGCTGGGAGCCGCAGTTGGACCTCGTAGCCGCCGTCGTGGAAGCGTCCCGGGACCGGGCGACCTTCGACGAGATGCATCTTCGCTATCGCGCCGTGCACTTCCGACCCTGGCTCGACGGAATCAGCTGGGAGGAGTGGCAAGAGGGCTCATAGCTCATGGCTCATGGCTCATGGCCAGAATCGTCATCCGTCATCCGTCATCCGTCACCCGTCGACCGTGAACGAGGGTCCCACACGCGACTCGGAAGACGGAAGACGGAAGACGGTCTCGTACCCGAGACCGCTACTCGCTTGGACGCGGAACGGCCCGTGGTCTTGCGACCACGGGCCGATCCCGGTGGGTGGCAGGCCCCCATGGGGGGCAAGGGAGCCTGCGGGTGGGGTGCCACGGATGGCACCGCCCTCCAATCATAGCCAAACGAACTCCTCCGGTCTAAGGCGCACCCCCTAAATCTCTCGTCCGGCGGGTTCAGGAGGGTTCGGCGGACCCGGCTACCTTGGTGGCAACGTGCTCGACCAGGACCGCCTTCAGGCCATCACCGCCGCCCTGTCGATCGGGGGGCTCCAGCGGCACATCTTCCTCTGCGCCGACGCCACGACGCCCAGGTGCGCGCCGGTCGAGTCCGGCCGCGAGGTGTGGGCTCACCTCAAACGACGCCTGTCCGAGGAGGGTCTGAGTACGCCATCCCCCGCCTGGCGCGGCGACATGGCGGTGGCACCGTCGCAGCCGCTCCAGGGCGCCGGGACGGTCCTGCGAACCAAGGCCGACTGTTTCAGGATCTGCGAGCAGGGACCGATCGCCGTGGTGTATCCGGACGGGGTGTGGTACGCAGGCGTTACCGTCGACGTCATGGAACGCATCATCACCGAGCACCTGATGGGTGGCACACCGGTAGCCGACCACGTCGTGGCCGTGGATCCGCTGGGAGCGAAACGGTGAGGGGTCGTCGCCGCCGATATCCATGGGACGGACCCGGACCGCGATCTCGCCTGCTGACCCTCGCCGGGGCGTGGTTGGCCTGGCGCTGGTTCGGTCCGGAGCCGATCCTCCGCTTCGACGGCCAGCAGACTCGCCCGGAGGGTCCCCCGGGGCGCTCCATCGTGGTCGGACGCCACGAGTTCTTCGTCAGGGAGGTTGGGCCTATCGATGCGCCCAAGGTGCTCCTGTTGCACGGGTGGCTTTACGACAGTCACATGACCTGGCACCGGGTGACCCCGCTTCTGGCCGAGCGGCATCGGGTGATCACCGTCGACCTGCGCAACCACGGCAAGAGCGACCGGATCCGTGGGAGCTTCGACGTGGCCGAGCTGGCGGAGGACGTGGCCCGGCTGCTCGACAGCCTCGGCGTGGGGCCGGTGCCGGTGGTCGGCTACTCGCTCGGCGGGATGGTCGCCCAGGAGCTCGCTCTGCGGTCACCTACGCGCGTCACCTCGTTGGTCCTGGCGGCGACCGCGGCCCGACCCGTCGCCGTGCCGCGTTGGATCACCGTGCCCCTCTTCGTCCTGCTGCGCGCGGTCAGCAGGATCGACCGGTTCCTCCTGCCGCGGTTGGCTCACGGATACCTGCGGCGATCGGGTGCGGTGCCTCCGGAGCACGCCGCATGGCTGTGGCGCTCCCTCCTCGACCGCGACCTCGATCTGTACTGGGCGGCGGGGTTCGCCATCCTGAGGTTTGACGCGACGGCGCGCCTGAGCGGCATCAGGGTTCCGACGACCTGTGTGATCACCCCGAACGATCAGCTGGTGTGGGTCGACCGTCAGCGCGAGACCGCGGACGCCATCCCCGGCGCCGCCGTCGTCGAACTCGCCGGTGGGCGGCACGAAGCGGTGTTCACCCACGCCGATGAGATTGCCAAGGTGATCGTCGAGGCGGCGGATCGGCTCGCCTGAGAGCCCATTGGCGTGCGCTCTCTGACGCGCCGAAACCCGTACCGGTCGGTACGGGTTTCGGGTTCGACTACTGGTCGTTGCCGAGCTGCTTCGCCACCAGCACCCCGAGGGCGACGATGACGAGCAGGAGAAGGATCTTCTTCATGGGCGATCGCTCCTTTCCGCGTCCCTGAGTGTATCGGCCGTTGAAACCATCGCTGGATCACCGGCGGTCCCACCCGGCACCGCGGGTACCCTCACCGCCGCCGATGAAACTCGCGCGCTACGCCACGATCACGCTCGCCCTGACGGTGATCACCATCCTGTTCGGGGCATTCGTCCGGGCTACCGGCTCCGGCGCCGGGTGCGGGTCGCATTGGCCGTTCTGCGGCGGCGAGGTGATCCCCCGGTCACCGTCTGCGGAGACCGCCATCGAGTTCACCCACCGGGCCACGAGCGGCATCTTGCTGCTCATGGTCGCGGTGCTCCTGGTGTGGGTGCTGCGAACCACGCAGAGGGGGTCCCCGGTGAGGCTCGCCGCGATCGGTGCCGCCGTCTTCATGGTTTTCGAGGCACTCGTCGGTGCGGCCCTGGTGTTGTTCGAGTGGGTGGGCGACGACGACTCGCCCGAGCGCGCCGCCGTGGTCGCCGTCCACCTGGTCAACACCTTCATCCTCCTCGCCTCGGTCACGCTCACCGCCTGGTTCGCCGCCGGGAACCCCGCGCCGCGGCGTCCATTCGATCGGGTCACCCGACGCTGGGTCCTGTGGTGCGCGGTGGGTCTGCTCGTGGTGGGATCGACCGGGGCGATCACCGCGCTGGGCGACACCCTGTTCCCGCCGGAGACCCTGGTGGAGGGACTGCGTGACGATTTCACCGGGGTGGTCCTGCAGCGGCTCCGGTGGATCCATCCGGTAGTCGCCGTCCTCATCGCGATCGGGGTAATGCGGTTTGCCTCCCGCCATCAGGGTGAAGCCACCGGTGCCGGCCTCCTCATCGCGCTCGTGGTCGGGCAACTGGTGCTGGGGGTGGTCAACGTGCTGCTGCTGGCCCCGGTGTGGATGCAGCTGGTCCACCTGTTCGTTGCCGACCTGCTGTGGATCGTGTTCGTGATCACGGCGACGTCGGCTCTGGTGGCGCGGGGCACACCATCGCATTCGGTGAGAACGTGACGGTGTCCCGTCTCGCCGCCTACGGGCTGCTGATAAAGGCCCGGATCATCGAGCTGCTCCTGATCACCACGGTGCCCGCCATGGTGCTCGCCGCCGGAGCCTGGCCGGGAACGGGGCTGGTGGCCGCCACGCTCTTCGGTGGCTTCCTCTCGGCAGCCGGGGCCAACGCCCTGAACAACGTGATCGACCGCGACATCGATGGGCACATGGAGCGCACCCGGCACCGACCCCTTCCCGCCCACCGGGTCCGGCCCGGGGAGGCGCTCGTGATCGGCCTCGCCCTCGGAGCCGCCGGTTTCCTCTGGCTGTGGTGGGCGACCAACCTGCTGGCAGCCCTGCTCGCCACCGCCGCCCTGGCGTTTTACGTGCTCGTCTACTCGATGCTTCTCAAGCGCACCACGCACCAGAACATCGTCATCGGTGGCGCGGCCGGAGCGGTGCCGGCGCTCGTCGGCTGGGCGGCCGTCACCGGCACGGTCGGGCTCCCCGCTTGGGTGCTGTTCGCGGTGGTCTTCTACTGGACACCGCCCCACTTCTGGGCTCTCGCCCTTCGCTTCAAGGAGGACTACGGGCGAGCCGGAGTCCCGATGCTCCCGGTGGTCGCTGGCGAGCGGTCGACGACGTGGCAGATCAACCTGTACTCGGTCGTCGTGGTCGCTGTTTCGCTGCTCCTCTATCCCATCGCCTCGGTCGGGTCGGTCTACCTGGTGTCGGCGCTTGCCCTCGGCGCGGTCCTCATCGGCCAAGCGATCGCGCTGCACCGTCGCCCGGATCGCGCAATGCGCCTGTTTCGTTGGTCGAACCTCTATCTGGCGCTCCTGTTCGCCTCGGTGGTCGTCGATGTGCTGGTGGCGGCATGACCGCGGCGCGCCTCGTCCTGATCTCAGCAGCGAGTGTCGCCATCGTGGCGGCGGTCGCGGCGGCCATCGTGACCCGCCCGCGGCCGCGGTCGTTCCTCGACGCGCTCTATCTGGCGGTGCCGGTGCTCGGTGTCGTGGTGCTCGTGGTCTTTGTCGCTGCCCACTCGTGATCGCCGCGGCGGCGTTGGGTAGCGTGGCCCGATGCGCGGTCTTCCCGACGACACGGCACCCATCCGCCCCGACGAGCGTTTCGACGAGGCTCGGGTGGCCGCCCACCTCCGGGAGCACCTGCCCCATCTTCCCGGCGAGGCCGAGATCGAGTTCGCCCAGTTCCCCGGAGGGAAGGCGAACCTCACCTACCTGGTCCGTGCTGGCGACACCGAGCTGGTGCTGCGACGCCCCCCACTGGGTCCGGTCGCACCCAAGGCTCATGACATGGCCCGCGAGCACCGGGTGCTCTCGGTGCTGCACGAGGTGTATCCGAAGGCCCCCCGGGCGTTCCTTCTCTGCGAGGACCCGGAGGTCATGGACAAGCCGTTCTTCGTGATGGAGCGGCGGGTGGGTCATGTCATTCGTGGCGTGTGGCCACCGGAGTTGACGGCCGCCGGAGTCGGTCCGCGCCTGGTGGGGGAGAACCTCGTCGATGCGCTCGCCGAGTTACACGGCGTCGACCCGGTGGCGATCGGTCTCGGCGACCTGGGCCGTCCCGAGGGGTTCGTCGAGCGGCAGGTGTCGGGTTGGACGCAACGCTGGCAGCAAGCCCGTCACGAGGACCTGCCGACGATGGACGAGGTCGCGGCGCGGCTGGCGTCGACCATTCCCACCCCGCAGTCGGTGGCCCTGCTTCACAACGACTTCAAGCTCGACAACACCATGATCGGCGACGACGGTCGCATCGTGGCGGTCCTCGACTGGGACATGGCCACCATCGGCGACCCGCTGGTCGATCTGGGCACGATGCTCGCCTACTGGGGAGCCCCCGGTCCGGCGGCAGCGGTGGCTGCCGACTCGGTGATGGTGGGCGAAGCGATACCGATCGCCGAGGTCGCCGACCGCTACGCCGCCGCCACCGGCTTCGACGTCTCAGGGGCGGACTGGTACCGGGCTCTGGGACTCTTCCGGGTGGCGGTCATCATCCAGCAGATCTACATCCGGTACCGGCGGGGCCAGACGGCGGACGAACGGTTCGCGGTGCTTGGAGGACTCGTGGAGCCGCTCGCCGAGGGCGCGTTGGAGCTGCTCTGAGTCTTTGGTACTTGAGAGGAGCTACTTCTGACTCCCCTCCCGCGTAGGGGGTGGTGGCAGCGGCCGAAGGCCGATGACGGAGGGGGAGGCCAGACCCGTCGCGAGGC